>JAZUJQ010000268.1:0-2879 GCA_045642845.1 Kiritimatiellia bacterium | reverse complement strand
CATCGGCCACGCCAAGGCGATCTGCGTGGATTTCGGCATGGCCGAAAAGTTCGGCGGCGAATGCCACCTGCGCCTCGACGACACCAACCCGTCGCACGAAAGCGACGAGTTCGCGGAGAACATAAAGACCGACATCCGCTGGCTCGGATTCGACTGGGGGGAACATTTCTACAGCGCCGCCGGTTATTTCGACGTCATGTACGAACTGGCCGAGTTCCTCATCAACCGCGGTCAGGCGTACGTCTGCTTCCTTTCACAGGACGAATGGAAGAAATACCGCGGCATTCCGACCGAGCCGGGCACGCCCAGCCCGACGCGCGACGCGCCGCCCGAGGAGAATCTGCGCCTCTTCCGCGAAATGCGCGACGGCAAATACGCCGACGGCGAATGCTGCCTCCGCGCGAAGATCGACATGGCGTCGCCCAACATCCACTTCCGCGATCCGGTCATCTACCGCATCATGCACGCGCCGCACTACCACCTCGGCTCGAAATGGTGCATTTACCCGATGTACGACTTCGCGCACCCGATCGAAGACGCGCTCGAGGGCGTCACGCACTCGATGTGCACGCTCGAGTTCGAGGTGCACCGTCCGCTCTACGACTGGGTCGTCGACCGCCTCGCGGAGATGGGCCGGCTCGTCGTCCGCAACGGTCTCGAGATCCGTCCGCACCAGCGTGAATTCTCGCGTCTCAACATCACCTACACCGTGATGAGCAAACGCAAGCTCCACGAGCTCGTCGACCTCGGAAAAGTCTCCGGATGGGACGACCCGCGCATGCCCACGCTCTGCGGCATGCGCCGCCGCGGCTATCCCGCCGAGGCCGTGCGCGCGTTCTGCGACGGCGTCGGCGTGACGAAGTTCATCTCGACGACCGACGTCGGCATCCTCGAACAGTGCGTGCGCGACGTCCTCAACAGGAAGGACGAACGCCGCATGGCGCTGCAGGATCCGGTCAAGCTCGTGATCGACAACATGGCGCCCGGCGAGACGCATGAATGCGAAGCGGTGAACAATCCCGAAGACCCCGCCGCCGGAACGCGGAAACTCACGTTCGGCCGCGAGCTCTGGGTCGAGCGCTCCGACTACATGAAGGATCCGCCGAAGAAGTTCTACCGCCTCTCCGTCGGCCGCGAGGTGCGCCTCAAGTACGCCTGCATCTTCACCTGCACGTCCGTCGTCGAAAACGCCGCGGGCGAAGTCGTCGAAATCCACGGCACGTGGGATCCGGGCTCGCTCGGCGGCAACGCTTCCGACGGCCACGCCGTGCGCGGCACGATCCAGTGGGTGGACGCCGCCACGGGAGTCGAGATTCCGGTGCGTCTCTACGACCGGCTTTTCAACGTCGAAAATCCCGACGGCGATCCGGAAAAGGACTTCAAGGAATTCCTCACGCCGGACTCCGCGCGCGAAACGAAGATGCTCTGCGAACCCTCGGTGCGCGACACCGCGCCCGGCGTCTCCGTGCAGTTCGAACGCATCGGCTATTTCTACACCGATCCGATCGATTCGAAGCCCGGCGCTCCGGTATTCAACCGCACCGTCACGCTGCGCGACAGCTGGGCCAAGCAGACCGCGAAATGACACCGTGCGCCCGAGGTCCGGCACGGACACGGGCGCGCCGCGGCGCCGCACGATGAACCGCATCATCTTCAAAAGCGAAGAGACGGACGGCGCCGCGGTCGAATTCCGCGGCGACGATCGCGCGCGCCACGCGCTCGGCGTGCTGCACGCCGAGCCGGGTTCGACCGTGAAACTCGGACTGCTCGGCGGCGCGCGTTACGACTCCGCCACGGTTCTCGAAACCGACGCCGCCGCGCTCCGCGTGCGCATCGCGCCCGGCGACGCTTCCCCGCCTCTCCCCCGCCCCGGGATAGACATTCTGCTCGCCGTGCCGCGTCCCAAATGCATGCGCCGTCTCTGGCCGCAGCTCGCCGCGCTCGGCGTGGGCCGGATCTATCTTTCCGCCGCGGAAAAAGTCGAAAAGGACTACTGGGGTTCCTCCTTCCTCAAACCGGAAGCGTACGAACCGCTCGTCATCGACGGTTTGATGCAGTCGGGCGACACGATTCCCCCCGAAATCGAAATCCACCGCCGGCTCAAGCCGCTTGCGGAAGACGTTCTGGCGCAGCGCTACGCCGGCGGCAGGGCGGTGTTGTTCCACCCGTGCGGCGATCCGGCCGCCGAACGTGAGACGCCGGCGCCGTCGGCCGCCGCGCCGCTGCTGCTCGCGATAGGCCCGGAAGGCGGCTGGTCCGATTACGAATGCGCGATGTTCGACCGGCTCGGCTTCGTCCGGCGTTCGCTCGGGCCCCGGATTCTCCGCACCGACACCGCGGTCGTCGCGGCCGTGTCGGGCGTTCTGGCGCAGCGACGTGCAACGATCCTAAAATGAAAAACAGCATCCTCTCCTGCATCGGCGGCACGCCGATGGTCGAAATATCGAAACGGCTCAACCGAGGCGGAGCGCGTCTGCTCGCCAAACTGGAATCGTTCAACCCCGGCGGCTCCGCCAAGGACCGCGTCGCCCTCGCGATGGTGGAAGCGGCCGAAAAAGCGGGGCTTCTCCGGCCCGGCGACACGATCATCGAACCCACGAGCGGCAACACCGGAGTCGGACTCGCGCTCGTGGCCGCGGTGCGCGGTTACAAAATGATTCTGACGATGCCCGACACGATGAGCGTAGAACGCCGGCGTCTGGCCGCGGCCTACGGCGCGCGCATCGTGCTCACGCCCGGCGACGCCGGCATGCAGGGCGCCATCGCCGAAGCGGAACGCCTCCACGCCGGTATTCCGGGGTCGTTCATTCCGCAACAGTTCGAGAATCCCGCGAATCCGCAAGCGCACGAACTGTCGACGGGGCCTGAAATATGGAACG
>JAZUJQ010000267.1:0-32353 GCA_045642845.1 Kiritimatiellia bacterium | reverse complement strand
CTGGCGGCGCTGGCCGTCGGCGGACGCGTCGCGGTTTCGCATTTCGGCAATTCGGCGGGCTTCAAACTCTGGCCGGCGCAGGAAGCGGTGTACGACTTCGCGGATTGGATCCGCGGCAACGTGCCTCCTGAGGGACGCTTCGCTTTCGCCGGAATCACCGACTGCAAATTCGAATGGGGAAAGCCGACGTATCTGCCGGTGCTTTCCGGACGTGAAATGATGTCCGACGATTATTACGGGTACCCGAAGGGGCTGACCGAGCGCAATTACCCTCCGAAGTTCTATCGCCGGAGCGAAGAACTTTTCGCCCGTTTTTCAGACGCTTACGGCATCACTCACTGGGCGGTCACCGACAGCCGCAACAAGTCGTTTTTCGATGCGGAAACGAACATGTTCGAACTCGTCGATCAACGCATGCAGCAGAGCACGCACATTTACGTTTACAAACGCATCGGAGTTCCGGAACCCGCGAAATGCCTGATCGGCTCGGCCAAAGTCACGGCGCGGGAAAACCGCATTGAAATAGAACCTGACGACCCGGATTCCGAACTGGTTCTGCGCTACAACTGGCGTCCGGGACTGATCTGCAAAACTTCCGGAGCGTCAATCGGGCCGTACGCCGTCGACGAAAACCTCCGTTTCATCGCCGTCCGTCCCGGCGGCAACCGTAAAATCGTCATCGGCTACCGTCCCGCCAACCGCCCCCTCGCCCCCAACTTCGACGGCACGTTCCACCACTGACGGTCCGTTGTTTCAATGTGTGTTTCTGCGGACGAGAAACCATGGTTCGTCACCGATGAACATATAGGACGTGTACGAGTTCCGCGCGACGATTTCACAACCGATTTGACAGAGAAAATCATCCCGCAGCATTCCGGTAGCCGGGTCGATGAATTCGCCGTTTTTTGTTTTTACGACAAGGTAGCGAATGCTTTCGGCGTCAAGACGTTCCGAGGTGACGTTGGTTGCGTGCGGAATCACTTTTGTAGGCGTCTTGCGGCCAAGCCAGCATTCCGCGATCGGTTCCCCGGCGGCGACGATGACGCCAAGCGTGCGTTCGTCTGTCGGCAAAGACTCCAGCAGCTTCTTTGCGCCGAGTTGGCGACGGCTGTAATGCGCGTAGTCGTGCAGTTGCTTTCGAAGTGTCGGCGAATTGACCCGTTGCACCACCGATTCCACAGGCCAGAGCGGGCGTGCGCTGTCGGTGACGACCACGAAAACTCCCGACAGAAAACAGATGAAGGCGTATGCCGAGAGAAACCTCGTTGGAATTCGATGCGGAAATCCTGCGAATGCCGATGGAACGAGAAGAACGAAAAAACCGATGAAAGACCGGCCGAGCGTGCCGGCTCGCGTGACGCATATCGCGAGTGAAAGGCAGACAAGTGCGGCGAGAGCGAGTAGCTTGTGTGGAACGTAAAACGTGCCGTTGTCAGTCGATGTCTGTTTTTTTCGAAGCAGCGTCGATGAAAGTCCGATGAAAAACGCAAACGAAACGAAAAATCCAAATGATGCGCCTTCCGCGATTTGAAGAGGTCGGAATCGAATTCCGTATTTCCGGAATGCGTGTGCAAGACCGGAATCGGACGTCTGAATCCACTCGTTGTTTTTTGCGAAGAACGGATTTATCGGAGAATCGAAAAGTTGCAATCCCAAAGACATGAAAGATCGTCCGATGGGCTCGGGTGGCCCAGGCGTCGAAAATGTTTCCGGACAGTCCGTCAAAATCGGATTTTTGCAGCTGCCGCACCGCATCTGGTTCCATGCCATTGTGGGCGCAGGCGAGCAAAGCACGAGAACGAAAAACAGAACGGTCGTGCGTAAAATGGCCGGAGATCGGCGTCCGTCTGTTCCTGTGTTGCGTTCTGAAAAGAAAACGCGGAACGGACGGACCGGAGCAAAGAAAAACCATGCGGCCCAGATCGGCGCAAGAACCGCATATTGCGGTTTGATGCCGCAGCAAAGCGCGAATGACAGGGCGCTGTATTCCATAAGTCTTTTTTGCGACGGCGAGATGCGATCGGGAGATTTCGACACCAGAATCGCGAAATGCAACGACAATGCGAGAAAGGCAGTGCACGTGACGACATTGTCGTTTGTCGACGCACCCATTAGAAAGACCGGAGCCGATGCGAAGACAAGTGCCAGAGCTCCTGCGCGACGGCCGTCGGATGTTGCCTCCAGCGCCCAGTTGCGGAAGAGCGTGGCGAGTAAAAGATACGAGATGAAGTTCGGCAGCGCGACTCCGCGTTCGCCGAACGGAAGATAAAACGCGGAAGCGAGCATCGGCCACACATGCGGCATCTGGTTGATGCGCATGTCAACGTTCGGTACTGTCCAAGGATGTCCCTCTTGGATCCAGAACAGCATTTGCGGAAAGCGGTAGCTGTAGGAATCGAGAAAGCAGTGGGGACCGACGCACATTGAAACGAATACAAGCGCGACAAGGAATGTGAGACCCCATTCGCAAGGGCCATGCGGATGTTCAATTTGCAGATGATTCCGCCATGCACGGATGATCTTCCACGTTGAAATTGCAACTGCACCGGCGAACCCTATCCAAGCGCCTGCGGCCATTTGCGAAAAACAGCTGCAGACGCATGTTGAAATCAGGATTAGGACGACTGAGTCAATCCAGAGCGTTGCGCAGAACGTCAGCATGGTTTCGTTGACATATCTCTGTCAGCAAACGCGCGGAGGAGGTATATTTCCTCTTCCGCCAAGCGGCGTTGCGCGCGGAATAGCGTGCCGAGAATGGCCAAAAGCGAGCATAAAAATCCGGCGAATGCGCAAATGGCCAGAAGGATCAGCGACGGCAGATAGGTCCGCCCAGGGATTTTCATCGCGTAAACGAGCCATAGAAATCGAATGCCGAGAAAAGTCGCCGCTAGATAGAACGGGACCGACAACAGCGAAAAGAACGTCCCGGGACGGTAAAGCAGGAACATGTGAAGCATTGTTCCGCCGGTCTTGCGGAGGTACTGCGGAATGCTTTTGAAGAGTCTCGAATCGCGGGTTTTGGGGTTGACCCGCACGTCAACCGATGCAACGCGCATTCCGGTCACTCCAGCTTGAATAAGCGTTTCCATGCAGTAGGAGAACCGCGAATGGATGAAAATCCTTTGAAGCGCGGTGCGCGAGAAGGCGCGGAAGCCGCTGGGAGCATCGCGTACCGTTGTCTGTGAAATTTTCCGGAGCGCCCAACTGCCGGCCAATTGCAATATTTTTTTTACGGGGCTGAATTCTTTGTGTTCCAAGATGGGACGGCAGCCGACGACGATTTCCGCACGGTGTTCCAATATCGGCACGACCAGCTTTGCTATGTCGGGCCCGTAATATTGATTGTCCGCGTCGGTGTTGACGAGAATGTCGGCTTCGTGGGCAAGTGCGTAATCGCGTCCCGTGGAGAATGCCGTGGCAAGACCGCGGTTGCTGCCGTGGCTTACGATGTGATGGACTCCGCAACGGCGCGCGACATCGACCGTGCCGTCGGTGGATCCGTCGTCCACCACCATGAATTCGATTTCGTCGATGCCGTCGATGTGACGCGGCAGGTCAGCTACTGTTTGCGCGAGGGTTTGCTCCTCGTTGAGACATGGAATCTGGATGATGAGTTTCATGGTTGGGAACGGCTTCCCTCGATGGCTCGTTTGCAGAAAACGAACTTCGCGAGCGAGAATATCACGACATTGGCGAGCTGGTAGGCGAGATAATAGCAGTCATTTCCGAAAATGACGAGTGGAAAACGCAGAGTCTCCACGCAAAACGTGTAAATCAGCCAGTCCAATCCGCGGAAGGCGGCGACCGCCGCCATGAATTCACCGTACTGTTTCCAGACGGATTTTCCCGGGTCCGGATCGAATACGAATTTGCGGCAAAGCGGAAAGTTGATGTTGACCTGAACGAGAAGAACCACGGCGTAGGCGAGCCACTTCGGCCATCCCGCCTTGTCGACGAGCAGAAAGTTCAGCGGAAAGGCCACCGCGAATGCGGGAAGTCCGACGACGAGAAACAGAAAAAGTTTTTTTAAAAGAGCTGACGGCTTCATTGCGAATTTGCATGCGGGCTTCGGCTATCGGATTCGATAGACGGTCTCGGCTCTGAATGTCCCGTCGCCGATTTTTTCGGTTCGTTCCATCTCAACGGCGTCGGAAACAAGAGCGGTGTCTTCCGGATGATAGCTGTCCGCACTGGCGACGTGGCGTTTTGACGCGCGCGGGGCTGGCGTGACTTTCGCGTTTTGCGGGATGCCGCGGATCTCATCGATGACTCGAACCGCTCCGTCTTCAATTTCCACCGTGCGCTTGAATCGGTACGGACTGCGCTTTTTTTTGAAAATCATCACGTTTTTGAGAAGCCCGATGATTGATTTTCCGAAGACAAAGCTGACGAGGCGCAGTCCAATATGCATGAATGGCGTGGATTCGACCTCTTTGTGCGGGGCGAGCGATCCGTCGACGGAAATTTTTTTGTCCTTCGCCGACTTCCAGTCGAGCGACCACCAATGCGTCACATGGCGTTTTTTCCCGTCATTCACGATCCAGCCGAAGTCCATGGCCAGAATTTTCCCGTCATTCGTCAGCCGCAGACATCCGCCCTTGTTCATCGCCATTGTCAGAAGCACCCCGTTGGAAAGAGGTCTGAACTCATAGCCGCATTCCGGAAGACTGCATCCGACCGGCCGACAGGCTTCGCCTGCGGGTGCGTATCGTCCTGCCGCTTTGTTCAGCTCGATGATGCCACGGGCGACGGAGTGGCCGATGTAGTGGCACCAGTAGCGGTCGTCGACCGAACGGAGAAAATGAAATGCTTCGTTCGCGTGGCCGTAGAGGATGTCGATGAGCCGGGCCGCCTGACGCTTTTGGTCATCCGTGCCGTCGTTGAGGTAACGGGCGATCCCGTATGGAACCACGTAGTCGGTGTTGCGGGCGTTGAGCATTCCAAGTCCGCAACCGGGCTGTCCGATGACGATGTCGAGAAAACCCAACGCCTTGTCGCAGGATGCACGGAAGTCTGCGTCGCCCGTGGCGTCATAGAGGTCCCAAAGACAATCCATCGTGACGGAGAGATATCCGGCGTCGGGACCGTCGTACTCCCAGAACCAACCTTCGTCGCTTTGACGGGCGAGCGTCTTCGCTTTTTGCGTGACGAATTCCCCGTCCGGAACAAGTTCGGGATAGCTTTTTCTAATCCAGGCAAGCGCGGCGAGCCCGGCGACCTGCTGGTTGGTGGCCTTTGCCTCGAAGCGTGAGAGAAGCTGTTTCGAGGCGATTCTCATGCCTGGACGCACGGCCTCGCGGTCGGCGATTCCCTCTGCGACGAGCTTGGCGACGGCCAGCGTGCTGAAAGCGACCGGCGGATAGCCCTGCTCCCAAGGGTAGTATTCTTCGAATGCGCCGTGACGCGTGGCGCGGTTGTTCCAGAAAACGGCCGATCCTGCGGCTATGTCAAGGGCGAAATCAGTCGGCAACATGCCTGGAAGCGCTTCGGAGGCGCGCAACACCGTGTAACCGCCTTGTTGGAGAATGCTTGAAGCGAAGTCTCTGATGCGGTAGTGCCACCAGTTGCGGTCGAAGCATCCGTAGGCGGGACAGCCTTTGTCGCGGCAACACTGCGTGAGAATGCGCGGAAGCGCGTCTGCAAGCGTTTCCTTAAGGAAGTTCGACGATGTCATATTTAGTGAGTCCTTTGCGCTTCGTCGGGCGGCTCATGGCTTTCCAGGAGAGACGCGCTTTGTTGAACAACGGTCCGAGAATCCGTTCCGGAATTTTGCACACGAGCCAACGTGCCGGAGCGGTGCGGCAGGCGGCGAACACGGTGCTGGTGACAAGTTCCACGCAACGGCGTGAAAATGCGATATGCGTCGGACGGTACCCGTATTCCGGCGACGGAAACCCGAATGTGCGCCGCATGCGGCAGCGAAGATGGCCGCCGCGCTTTTTGAAGTCAAGCATATGCCCGTGCATGTCGCCCGCCTTGAGCGGATCCTCCTCCGTGAGGTCGAGAAGCCCTTTCGACTGCATTTCCGCAAGGACGGACTCCATCTCGGTCGTGCGAGTGACCACGACAGAAACTCCGCCCTTGCCGGCGTTTTCGAATTTCGGAGACCAGGCGTCGCCAACTGCGAGGTCCGCGAATTCGTTGCAAAAATCCATGCTGACAAGACTCGTCGTAGTGACGAAGAACGGAATGAGAAAGTTGTAATAGACTTTCGGCGACTGCAGCACGCGGCCGCCCAACGTGCGGATTTCCAGATAGCCCGGCCATTTCCCGGCTCGCCACTTCACGCTTGTGACTGGGTCGTCTTCCGGGATGCGGTTGCTTTTGAGATAGTATGAAAGCGCCTGCGGCGTGAGCGCGGTGCCGGTGTACGGTCCGACGACGTAGGAGATCCGCCTGGCGCGTTCGTCGCCTTCTGCCTGTAGTGCGCGGATCGCTGCGGATTGCTCCGGGGTGCAGACCATCGCGTAGCGCTTCCCGTTTTCGAGTTTTGCAAGCGCGGGAATCATAGGAACCGGAATGTAGACCGATCCCGCTCCCGAAAGCACCTCGTCCGGAGTGGTCGCAATGACCGCCGATGCCTCCAGCGGCGTAGGAACGCCTTGTTTCGCCAAAATGACGCCGTCAACGCGCTTGGTTTCAAGAAGATGCATGAGTACGCGAGTAAGAACACCGCCGGAAGCTCCGGCCAGACGGATTTCACCATCGGTCGCGTGTCCTGTGCGGACTTTGACGACTTTGCCGGTGAGCCATGAATCCGGAGCGCTTCCGTAGTGCGCGCGGTACAGTTCCGGGTAATTGATTCCGCGTCCGGGGCACACGGAGCATTCAAGCCGGATCGGCCGCCCCTGCGCATCGGTCGGTCGCGGACCGTTCTTCGTTTGAGTCATGCGCACCGATGGGTCGCCGCTTTTGTACACGCAGCAACCGCAGGAAACGCAAATGGATGGCGGACAGGTCTTCATACAAAGAAATTCTATCCGAACCGGTGCCTTTCGGCAATTTCAAACGGGCTTTTTCAGAAAACTGTATGGCCGACGCCCCATCCAAGCGGCAGTTTCCGCGAATGTTGAACCCGATGATCCGATGATGCGTGTGCATCGTGACAGAGTCCAAAGATCGATGACCGCTTCCCTGATTCCTTCGGCGGAGTTTCGTTCAAGAGAAATGTCACGTGTTATGATGCGTTTTCCGAAAGACGACACGAGTCTGCGTTTGACTTCATTGGAATCTGAAGCGAGAAAGACGGCCGACGCTTCGCCGGAATCCAGAAGACGGCGGATTTCGTTTTCAAACAGTTC
Source organism: Kiritimatiellia bacterium (assembly GCA_045642845.1). Classification (GTDB taxonomy): domain Bacteria; phylum Verrucomicrobiota; class Kiritimatiellia; order RFP12; family UBA3636; genus JAZUJQ01. Next base: position 25,052 of record JAZUJQ010000267.1, on the reverse strand, counting down.
CAAAGGCGATTCTCGTATCGCCTGACGATGATCGCCTCGTCGAACGTGAACTCCGGCGACGTCCGGCGGAAGTGAAGATGACATGGCTTCTATGTCCGACATGATGTCGGGCCGCGGACGGAACATGGAATAGCGTAGTTCCGTTGGAACGACCTGATGTCCGCAGGCGAAGTAGACCGTTTTGCCGGTTTTCCGGAAGATTTCCGGAATGATTCCTGATCGGCGGTAATGCTGGGTTTCCCAAAGTGACACCATGCGGGAATGCCCGAAACGAAGTCGTTCGAAGAGCAGCGGAATGCGCAGGTTTCGCCGACCGATCGGGACGTCGTAGAGGGGAATTTCCCAAAACCGCGCCTCGCGGAGAGTCGTGCCCGGAATGTCAAGCGGTTCAAAGATGTCGTGGAACCGGGCTCCGAACGAACGATCTTTAAACCAGATTATTTCCATATCTCTGTTTATGCGACGGCAGAGCGTCGTGCATGAATCCACCGCGCGCATCCGGTTGGCGAGCCCGGCGGATGGACGAAGGATCAACGGCTTGCTCATCTCTTTGCTGTCCGGAGTGTCATGCACGGAGTTTCGGGTCCGTATGTCGTGGATGCGGCGTGTGCTGGTTCGGCGGAAATGACCGCGACTGCCGCGGAGTATAGCATTCCGGTTCGGACTTTTCACGTAATGCCGCGATGCAAGCCGTGTTTCCCGGACGTGATTTTCAAATCGTCGTCGATTTATCTTTGTGTGAATGGCATCATGCTACGGGTGTTTCGGTTCGGGCGGCGTTCCGCGGCGAACCGGCGCGGAAACGCGTCCCGACAAGTTAATTTGTGCAATCATTCGTCATTTTCGTATAATCCATCGCGTGCCTCGGTTTGGTAGAGCGGGCGTTCGCTGAGCGCCGGCGTCTGATTTGCGCAAACATGTTTTTCCACAATCGGCAATAAATGAAGCTTTCAATCGTCACTGCCAACTTCAACTACGGGCGTTTTCTCCCGCAGTGTCTGGAAAGCGTGTGGCGTCAGGTCGGTCTGCCGATAGGGTCGGATGGCGTACCGTTGGAAATAGAACACATAGTGATCGACGGTGTTTCCTCGGACGGCAGCGTCGATTTTCTCCGTCGGTGGGCTTCTGAACATTCCGGCGAAGCCGCCAGTCACTATTCTTTCCGTTGGATCAGCGAGCCGGATCACGGGCAGACCGACGCGATTAACAAAGGGCTTCGTATGGCGGCGGGCGATGTGGTTGCGTGGCTCAATGCGGACGAATATTATCTGCCGGGCAAACTGGCGAAGATGGCCGAGGAATTTCTCGGCCATCCGGAGTCTGATTTCATTTACGGCGAACCGCTGTACATGGATGCAGACAACAGGCCGATCCGCATCAAGAGAGATCATCCGTTTTCAAAATTCGTCCTGCTGCACTACGGTTGCGTGATTCCGTCGTGCTGTTCGTTTTGGCGCAGGAAGATTCTAGACGACGGACACTATCTGGATTCGTCGTACAAAGTCATCATGGACGGCGAGTATTACTGCCGTCTCGTTCGCGCCGGCTGTCGTTTCCGCTACATTCCGGCTACAATCGCCGCTTTCATTTGGCACGGATCAAACGTGAGCACCACGTTCGAAGCGAAGCGCTTGGAAGAGCAGCTTGCAATCAAATCGAAATACACGGGATGTTCAGCCGTGATGCTTCGTCTCACGAGTCCCGTTGCGCATCTGTGGCGGCGTGCGCTTGTCATGTTGAGAATTGTTTTTTTCGACAGAGAATCCGTTGAGAAGGCATTGAACGAAAAGGGGGATTGTCAATGTCGTTGAAAAACGCGATGTTCGCCAAATTCTGGAACACTGTCGGGTTCAATCGCGAAATTCGTGTCAGAATGCCGTGGCGGACGAATGACGGCGCGGCGTACTATATCGTGAGAAGAACCGTGAATTGGGGAAACGCCGGCTTTTTCTCAAATTATTTCTATGCTCTGACTCATATCGCGCATGCGAAGGAACGCGGTCTTATTCCGGTCGTGGACATGCGGAATTACAAAACCGTGTATTCGGAAACTCATTCCGTGGCCGGAAGTTTGAACGCATGGGAATACTATTTTTCGCAGCCAATCAATACGGGAACGGCATACGCAAGCGGAGATTTCACGCTTTCGCACGGTGTGCGTCCGGTCGACTCTTTCAATCCGGTGAAAGAGGTTAACGGTGTTTTCAATCCTGATTTCGGCAGAATTTCGGAGTTGAAATCCATTTGCGGCGACTACATTGCGATTCGCAAAGAGCTTAAAGACGGATTCGACGTTTTTTTCGATTCCAAATTGAGCGGAGGGCGCACCCTCGGCGTGCATTATCGCGGCACCGATAAAAGAATACCACCCGGAAAACACCGTTGTTCCATTCCGTTCGCTCAATTGCTTGATGATGCACGTGGCCTTGCCGGCGATATGCACGCCGACCGTATTTTTCTCGCGACCGACGAAGAAGACGTCGCTTCCGCGCTTGAAGAAGCCGTCGGAGTTCCTGTAATTTCCGCTCCGGCGTACAGAATGGTCGCCGGGAGCCATGCGGCGGCGCATACTTCATCACCCCGCCGTGCGAGGCCTGATCATCGTTACATGCTTGGCGTCGAAGTGTTGCGCGACGCCTATCTGCTGTCGCGTTGCGACGGCCTTTTGCACGGATCGAGCAATGTAACCTGTGCGGCGATATTTCTGCGCGGGACCGAGTTCCCGTTCAGGCGGTACATCAAAACGGAGATGAGCGCGAAGTGACGCATGCGGGGTGATTTAGGCGATGCATCTTAAAATTCTGCTTTCCGCTTATTCTTGCGGCCCAAACAGAGGTTCCGAACCAGGCGTCGGTTGGAACGCCGCCGTGTCGCTTGCGAAGCATGCCGAGATCCATGTCTTGACGACCTTCGAATTTCAACAAGACATTGAGACTGAGATTTCATCCGGACGTGTTCCTGAAACGCTTCATTTCCATTTTTACGATCTGCCTGGCGCGAGATGGTGGTGGAAACATGGAAGTCCAGGAATAGATATTCACTATGCAGTCTGGCAGTTGCTGGCGGGGAACAAGGTGCGAAGACTTCATAGCGTCCACAACTTCAACAGTGCGCAGCATGTAACACTTGTTCGTTACTGGGCGCCGAGTTGTCTGCGAAATGCGGGGATTCCCTATATCTTTGGCCCAGTTGCGGGTGCGGATCTTCCCGCGGAGGGTCTTGTACATGAATATCCGTGGAAGGAACGGTGCGTTTTCGCCATTCGCAAGGCAGTCCGCTGGATTGGCGAACATATGCCATCGGTTCGATCCACGTTGAAAAACGCACGGTTGATACTGGCTGCGACTCCCAAAACCAGAGAACGCTGTATTGAACTCGGCATTCAAGAAAGGAAAATCGGTGTTTGCCAGGCGATTGCCCTGTCAAACGCCGAGTTGCATACCGAACCCAATGAGAACCGGCATTCGGCTCCCGTTTTCGCGGGAGTCGGCGGATTGATTCATAGAAAACGCTTCGACATCGCCATTCGTGCTTTTGCAAAAGCCGCTGTTTCAGGATCTCGCCTGGTACTTATAGGAGACGGAAGAGAAAAAACAAAACTGCAGGAATTGGCCGAAGCATGCGGCGTTTCGAGTGATGTTGATTTTGCGGGCCATTTGACGCGGAGTGACGCATTGAAGAGGTTGAGACAATGCGATGTGTTGCTTCATCCGTGTGATTTGGAGTCCGGGGGGTGTGTCGTTCAGGAAGCAATGGCTGCAGCTCTTCCCGTTATTTGTCTGGATCATGGAGGCCCCGCCATGATGGTGGACGATTCCACCGGTGTGAAGATTAGGCCGGACACAACCGAATCCATCGTGGATGACGTGGCAAGGGCCATGCGTACGATGAGCGACCGCGCTATTTGTGAAAAACTCTCTGCAGCGGCGCGCAATCGTGCCGTGACTTCGTTTTCATGGGAAAACAAGTCCGCGTGCTATTTTGAATTGCACAGGAAACTGTCCATTGGCGAAATTCCTGGGTTTGTCGCTGGACCAACTGTATGAAACCTGTCGTGTCATGAACTTTCGCCATTTTGTAAATCGACAGTTCATTCCATTTCGACAATGGCGTATGAGAAAGGTCTATCGGACGATGGGTGGCGGAGCTTGTTCCGTACTCGGCAACAATTGCGTCGCCGGCATGCTTTGCCATGATCTTGGCCTCCGCTTTGATACGCCGACAGTGAATCTCGCCTTTACATTTCAAGAATTCCTCACGCTTGCCGAGAATCTTCCGTGCTCCATGTCCGCATACATCGAAAAGTCTGCTGAGACGGAACCGTTTCCAGTCGGGTTGTTGAAGGTTGATGGAGCGACTCCGATTCGACTGAAGTTCATTCACTACAAGACGTTTGACGAGTCCGTGGACGCATGGAGGCGGCGAACGGCGCGCGTGAACATGAACCGTGTTGTCCTGCTGGCCACGGGCAATTCCAATGCTTCGCCGGAAGACATCGCCCTGGCGCTTCCGTATCCGAAACTCTGTTATACGCAGGATACGGAAACGGCACGTCTGCTCGGGCGATTGCGGGATGTTGGTCCAAGGACCGTTTTGCGATGGTTTCGCAATCACCGAGTTTTCCGGGTGGACCGGTCGTCGTCATTATCACTGCGATGCCGTTTTGAAAAGGATGATCGATGCTCAAACCGTAACCCAATGAACGTTGCTTAATGAATCCATCGTTTGAAGAATCGTGTGCAAAACTCCGTTACAAATTGTGGCGGGCTTCGGGTTTGGTGTTTCTCGGGAGATGCGCCGGTCGCGGAATTTCCGGAAGCGTGATCAGATCCATTGACGAATTCATGCCGCGTCCTGATTTTCGCGGTCGGGTGCTGGAGCGCAGGCTGATCGACGAGGCATATGTCCAGTCGTATGCATTTCCAAATTCGTTTCCCCCGAATTTTCCGAGATCTGAGGCGTTCTCCGAGCGGTCAATATATCTTTTGCGCGATGTGTCGCTGTCTCCGCGCACTGGATTCATGTGGATCCCGGAAATCGGGATGCTTCAGCAAAGCATGGGCAGCGTCCCGCGCCTATATGCGGATTCGCTCACTGACGCATTGCGGTCCGCACCGAATCTTGACTGCGATGCACCGGTCGTGGTTCTCCCGGATGTGTCGTATTACCATCTCTTGATCGAAGGCGTTCCTCAGGTTTTGCTGGCGCTCGACGCATATCCGGACGCAAAAGTGCTGGTTCGGAGAAATCATTCGAAACTGCTTGAGTCGATTTTGTCGTATTTCGGCATAGGCGAAAATTCCGTTCTTCAAGCCGACGGGCCCGTGACGGTCGGACGCGCCGTGCTGGTGCCTCGATGGGTCAACGGCGGGTTTGTTCCGCGCGGAGATGTCGCCGTGCTTAAAAATGCACTTGAAAACCGCGTTCGAAACGTCGATGGAACGTTGAAAATTTACATTTCCAGAGCCCATTCGCCAAACCGACGTCTTGTCGGCGAATCCGAACTGGAAAAACGTCTGGTTGAAATCGGTTTCAACGTGCTTTATTTCGAAGACATGTCTTTCTCCGAACAGATGGATGCCGTGCACGGCGCTTCGATGGTCGTGGCTCCTCACGGCGCTGGATTGTCGAATTTGATTGCGGCTCGTTCTGGCACACGAGTGGTCGAATTGCTTTCAGAGAACTGGTTCAACACGTGCTACGCCAAACTGGCCGTGCAGATGGGGCTTTCGTATCGCTTCATTTCCACGGAACCCGACGTTTCCGGCAATTACGGTGTTCCAGTGGAAAAAGTCATGGATGTCATTGCCTCCGTGCTGTAAAGTCGACTCTTGAAGTCAGGGAACACAAAACATATACTACCGACCTGAACTGCGAATTCGGCAAAACGACGATGTCATCACAGGGACTGGAATCTTACAGAACGAGGATATACCAGATTGTTTTTGGTCTGGTGTTTCTTGCGTTGGTTTTATTTTCGCTAAAAGGTGTTGTTGTCGCCGGAAACAGCAGGCGTTTGATGATGCTTGGCGCATTGTTCGTCCTGATCGCGGCGTATTTCTGGCTGGACAGGTATTATTGGATTCTGTGTCCTCTTATGATGAGCCTTTCGATGCGCGTGCCTGGGTTGCCGTTCAACGGAAATGAGTGCGGCGTCATAATTCTTTTTGCGATCTATTTTGTAAGAAACGCTTTGCACCGCGAGATGCCGGTGAAATGGGACAGAAGACTGTTTGTCGTTTTGCCTGCGTTCGTTTGGATGATGTTCTTTATGGTGGTTAATCCCACCGGGATCAATCTTTTGGGATCTGAAAGCATCGGGGGAAGATTTTATTTCACGGTGGTACTTGGCTTTCTGGGTTTGATCGCTTTGTCGACGCACCGTTTCACGGAGAAGGATTGCAAGGTGCTTTTTTCGGTCGTAGCCGGCGCGGCGATTCTCTCGACTTTGAGGAATTCGCTGTGGAGCAGTATGTTCGGTGGTGAGGATGTTTACATCGGGGAAGACGATGCTGCGGCATCGGGTTCCCACTATGAACTGCTTGGCGCGGTTTCATTGTACGCTTTGATTTTCGCGCGGTATTCCGTGTCTGAGGTTTTGCAATCTTTCAAACGTCTGTGCGCCGTGCTTTTGTTCGTCGTGCTGGCGATATATTCCGGCAAACGCGCGGCGTTCGGCAAAATCGCATTTATTCCGGTTTTCCGGACGATTCTTGCGAAACGAGATTTCGTAGCGTTGTTGTGCTGCGGGGCGACGGCGGCGTTCATGCTGGGATTCATGGTCGCCGGAGACGGGGTGTTCTTCAAGCTCCCGCAGAGCGTGCGCCGTGCGATGTCCATTGTGGTGCCTAAATACGAAACCGGTTCGGCGCGTGGATTGAACGATGATTTCCGTGCCGAAATGCGCCGCGAAGCGCGGCTTGTCATACGGCAAAGTCCGATGTTCGGTCGCAAAGGTTTCAAAATGGACCGTGAAGCAACGATCTGGACACATGCCAGGCAAACGCGATACGGTGGACATGTCATTGCGGGCGCTTGGCACAGCGCTTGGTACGGATATGCAGCCGACTTCGGAATTCCGTGCCTCGTGTTTTTCCTTCTGTTCCAGCTTTATTACATAAGATTCATATTCAAAAGCGCTGCATGGTGCACGACTCTCGGGCCTTTCCGTTCGGCGTGTTTCATATACTATTCTTCCGCGCTTTTGCTGCTCTTCGTTTTTTCGTACACTTCAGGGCACAGCGCGTTCACATCGTTTGAAACCTGGATCGATTACGGCTTTTTGCTGGCGATCGTGCGTGGCGGTGTCGATGAATGGTATCAACGTTTCTCCTGTGTGCGGCCCGCAAATACCGCACCTGCGGCTTCCATGACATGAAGGTCATCCATGTCGGAAACGTCCCGGTTCCGGCGGATCACGCCGAGGCGCGGCGCATGTCATCGCAGCATCCGGGGCGCTGGGTGCTGAATCACGCCCTCGCGCAGAAGTCGGCCGGATTGGACGTCGAAATCGTGACGCAGGCCCACAAGGCGTCATGCGATTTCTCTTGCGACATCGACGGCATCACGGTCCATTTCATGCGTACGTATCATCCGTACCGGCATTTCACTTTCTATGCGATCGACCGGTGGCGCATGGCGCGCAAAATCCGTGCGTTGCATCCTGATGTCGTGCATGCGCACGGCACTGAGGCTGCTTACGGCTGGGCCGCGCAGGGCTCCGGTTTGCCGTACTGCATAACGGCTCAGGGGTTGTTTTTCCAGATCATACCCACGCTCGGCAGACCTCCCACGCTCAACGAGCGTTTTTTGAGGGCCGGAGAACACGCCGTGCTGAAGCGGGCGAATCACGTCATCGCCAAAAGCGAATACGTGCGAAACGCGCTTGCGGCGGAATATCCGAATCTTGACCTCACGCTTATCCCGAATACTTATGAGCCCGGTCTCGACTGTCCGTTGAGTGACAAGACGCCTCATTCTCTGGCGTTCGTGGGCACGATGGACATGCGCAAGGGCGTGTCGTTCATCGCGGAAGCGATGAAAAACGTGGTCAAGGCGTTTCCCGACACCGTTCTTCATGTCGCCGGGAATCCTCCGGAAGATACCGTCGGCGGATTCGCGGGCGAGTGCATTCGCTCGTTGCGCGCTTCGCTGGGCGACAATCTGCGGTTGCACGGGAAAATGCCGTCGGTCGATTTGTTTTCCATGTTGCGCGGTTGCACCGCGCTGGTGGCGCCGTCTCTTGAGGAGATGTTCGGAAACCAGTTGATCGAGGCCGTCATGTGCGGTTGTCATGGTATCGTGGCGGAAGGCACGGCGCTTGCGGAAAACGCGCGCAGGTTCGGAAACTGCACCGTGGTGCCGCAGCGGGATCCGGCCTCAATCGCGGCGGCCGTATGCGACGTCTTCATGAATCCTTCTGATTCGGCCGTCATCGAAAACGCGCGCGACAACATACGCGGATACATGTCGCCGTCCGTCGTGGCCGCGAAACATCTGGCGTTGTACGAGCGGATTCTGGCCTGTCGAGGTTGACGTTCCGTCGTTTACGTCTCGACTTTGCGGACAAAGTCGGGCTGACGAACGACCGATACGCGAGGTCGGTGCGCAAAGTCAAGCGCCACGCCGTTTTAATCCATCAGCGTTTGAATGACGCGTTGCATTTCTTCCCGACCGTATCTTTGATCAAGAGGCAGAAATATGGTTTCATCGATCCATTTGGGCTTGTCGCATTTCGGCCAGTATATGGGAACGAAAATCGACCGTTCGATCAGCTTGGCGCGCAGCGAGGCGGCCTCGGCCGCAGGGCGGTACGGATAGCAGAGCGGGACATCGTCTTTTTCCAGATTCATTCGGACCAGATTCGTCGGCTGCAGGTGTTTGCGGTAAAACGCGAAATTTTCGCGGCGGCGTGCGGCGACACCGGCATAGTCGATGCGTTGCATCGCGTTGCGGGAAAAAGCGCTGGCGGCGGCGGTCGGCAGCCGGTAGTATTTTATTTCCTTGAACTTCGCATATCCTCCGGAGACGTCGCCCGATGCGCGCAAACGCAGCGGAGCGAAATACTCATCGGGTATTTCCCACGCCGGAAGGTCCGCTTCTTCCGGTGAAAGACCGAAGACGTATCCTCCGTCGGGAAGCCCGAAAAACTTCCTCGCGCTTGAAAATGCGAACGTGCCTGGAAGGGGTCTATAGTAGAACGCCTGGGTCAAATCCAGGATCAATGGGATGTTCGAGGTTTCCAGTCTGCGGCAAGCGGCGGTTTTGAGGCCGAAATAGTTCACGTAAACCAGCGCGTCTCCTTGCGACAATTTCGGCAGCGCGGGTTCCAGATCGTCGTCGACGGCATATGTTTCGTAAGGGATTTCCCAAAGATTCAGATAAGTGACTACGCTGCGGCAGTTGTAGTCCGGGATCCAAAGACGCCGGATGTCACGGACCTGCATGATCCGTCTGAGCCCTGACCGGCCGATGTTGACCGTCGGGACGCCCGGATGAAGTTCGCCGTCGGGAGATGAAAGCAGGGGCTCGGTTCCGAAATAGCCACCGATGGCCTCAGTCACAGGAAACCTCCATTTCGATCCATTGGCGTGGCAGAAACGAGGCGCCGGCCTTTTGGTATGCACGGATCGCTGCAGCGTTTTCCGGTCGAACTCTGATGCGGATCGAATTCACGCCGGCGGCCTTGGCTTCGGCCTTCAGCAACTGAACGGCTTCAGTTCCATAACCCTGTCCGTGGCAATCACGTTCTCCGATGAATACGCCGAGTTCTCCGGTGCCGTTCGAGATGTTCACCACATAGATGTTTCCGATGTACCGGTCGTTTCCGGCGAGGCAGATTGCAAAGTTCATGCGCGTGCGGTCTGAATTGACTTTGCCAACCCATTCGCGTTCCATCGCTTCGGTGATTTCGCACGTCGGACGTTTGCCGGTGTACTTCCACAGCTCCGAGTCGTTGCGCCATCGGCATGACGTCGTGGCGTCATCTGATGTCAACGGACGGAGATATACGCGCTTTTCATTCATCGCCTCAGATCCTTCAAAACGGCTTCATACGGACGATCTGCATCGAAAATTTCATTGCCGTGCCACGCGCCTCTTTTTCCGGGCGGCGGAAATTCACGCCAGTTCCCGAACTGAAATTCAAGTATGCGTTCGGCGCCTGACGGAACGGCCATGACGGTGTTTTCGAACGGGACTTCGACGAATGAGTCGAAGCATTCTTTCGGGAACATTATCCTGTCGTACGGATAAAAAGTGGTGACTGGCGTGGTCACGACGTCCGCCTCGGGATCGTCAGAGAACTGCGTGGCCAAGCGGTTGATTTCCTCGAGGTTTTCTTCGGGGCGGCGTCCGGACCATGCCGTGATGCGGCGGCGCATCTCTTCATCGGGATTAGGAAATCCCTGTCGCATGAAATTGGCGTTGTCGACGTTCAATTCGTTGATCCGTGCGTACGATTCACGTCCTTTTCGGCTGTTCCAGAGATCCAGCGGAATGATGTCGATCAGCGCGCCTTGATTGAAACTGCAGTGCCGCAGAGTCATTGAGACCTGCGCCGTGCGGCTGTTGCGCAGTTTGGACAGCGATATGAAGTAGTCGCGGTCTCGTCCCGGGGTCTGAAGAAAATAAGGGCCGGTGAATTCTTCGGCAAGAGACGGAAGTTTTTCGTAGTCCGCGCGCGGCATGACGATGTCGATGTCGTCGTCCCATGGTATGAATCCCCTGTGGCGGAGCGCTCCGAGAATGGTGCCTCCGATGGCGCAGTAGCGGAGACCGTGACGTTTGCAGAAGCGATCCAATTGCGCCAGAAGGTCCAGTTGGACGGCCCAAAGGCGTTTTCTTCGCGTGTCCACCTGAAAACCGCAGCGTGTTTCCGGCTTGAGGAAGTCTGGATCGAGCGATCCTTCGGCGACAAGCCTGTCGCACTCGGTCGCGAACGGCGCGCTATCCATTGCTTTTCTCCTCTGACAGAACGATGCCAAGCCAATCCGCCGTGTTCCCGATCGCGGCGTTCAATTCACCGCGTGTGGCGAATTGGAGAAACATGTCGCCGAGTGCTCGGTTGGCGCCCGTGAACGGAAACACGTAGTCGCCGGGTTTCGTTGACATGTCGATGACGCGTACGTTGCTCTTCCCGATGTCCTCGCGGATGTCAATACGCTCGAACACGCCCTGCATGCCGGGGCGCGCATGAACCACCATTTCGCACCAATGTCCTTGGATGGGGTGCGTTTCCACGGGGACAAGGGGCATACCGACGGCTTTGCGGATCTCGTTTTCGATAAGGCTTCCGCCGAAGGCGAGTTCCTGCATTTCCGCAATCTTGCAGCCGCCGCCGCGAGGGGAGACCTCCATGATGTAGGGAATGCCGCCCGCTCCGACACAGGTCTCGATGTTGTAGATGCCGGTGCCGACGTGCAGCAGGTCCATGAGCCGCTGTATTTCGCGCGTCAGATAGTCCTGGTGCTCCTGCTTCATGGTCGTGGGCCAGATTATGAACGCCGGTGTGTACGGATTGTCCGCCTCCTTGTCGAAAAGCTGGTCCGAATAGGAGACTGCGCAAAGTTTACCGTCCACCGTGAACGGGTCGGTGCTGGAGTGGTAGCTTTCAAACGTCAAAAAGTCTTCGACTATGAACGAGCCGCTGCGGGAACTCTCCAAAGCGGTTTTCACAGCCGCTGGAAGACCTTCCGGCGAATCGACTTTGCTGACGCCCTTGCTTCCGGCGGAATCAACGGGTTTGACGATGACGGGCCATGTGAAGAAATCCGCATCGGCTATGGGCGCCACGGGATCCGTGTAACTGCGGGCATGCGGGCAGTTGAATCCGTGCTCCGCAAGAAACGCGCGGAAACGTCCCTTGTCCTGAAGAATGCATGTCGACTCGTAGGAACACTGGAATGGAAGCCCCATCCGTTCGGCGACATAGGCTGCGGTGACGACACCTGGGTCGCAGGCGAACGACATTATGCCGGACACTCCTTTTTCCATGGCGACTTCCAGCACCTTCTCTTTTTCGACGATGCTGACGTTGACGTATTCGTCAGAAACCTTGTGGGCGTCGTTGTCGGGCAGATAATCGCAGGTGATTACGTATAGTCCCAGTTCATGCGCTTTTTTGATGACAGGGAACAGGTATCGAGACCCGCCGAGTAGCATGAGTTTCTTGGTATTCATGGCGTTTTCAATCCGCGACGTTCAAAACGATTTCGGCGATTTTACGAACATCGACGAGATCCAGATCGTGGTATGTTGGGAGGGTGAGTATGCGGCGTGCTGCGTCTTCGGCGACAGGACACGTTCTTCGGGCGTCCATGTACGGGCGGAAGTCGGTCAGCAACGGATAGAAATAGCGTCGCGAGAACACATTGAATTCCTGAAGCTTTGTGAATACGCGTTCGCGGGTCTCGAAATCACGGAAAAGCACCGGACAGTATGCGTAGTTGTGCGCAACGGCGAATCCGCCGAAGACAGCCGGACGCTGAAGCAGGGTGATGCCGTCGCGTCCGGCGAACGCATCGGCATAGGTGCCGTAGACCGCTTTGCGGCGGGCGATGAGTTCAGGCAGAACGCGGAGATTGAGTTCTCCCATGAGCGCCTGCATTTCGTTCATTTTCGCGTTGGTGCCGACGTCGACGCATTCCGTGTCAGAAAGAATCGCGAAATTGCGGAGTCTGTTCACGGTCTGCTGCACTTCCGGGTCGCGGAACACCAAAAGCCCGCCTTCTATGCTGTGGAAGAGTTTCGTGGCGTGGAAAGAATACATGCTCGCGTCACCCCAGGCGGAGATGTCTTTGCCGTCGAGCGTTACGCCGAAAGCGTGCGCGGCGTCGTACAGTATCCGTATTCCGTATTTGCGGCCGAGGCGGGCGAATCCATCAACGTCGCACGGATGCCCGTACACATGGACCGGAACGATCGCCTTTGTTCTTGAAGTGATTTTCTTTTCTGCTTCGGACGGGCTCAGGCAGAGTGTTTCGGGATCGATGTCCGCGAACACCGGAACGGCACCGATGCGTTTGAGGGCGTGCGATGTCGCCACGAACGTGAATGGCGTGGTCACCACCTCTGATCCTGCAAGTCCCATGCTCTGGAACACAATCTCCAACGCGAGCGTTCCGTTGTTGAACAACGACAGATTCGTCACCGGCACGCGCAGGGTTTCAGATAACTCGGTTTGGAACCTTTTGAGAACCGGGCCGTTGTTGGTGAGCCACTGATTGTTCCATATTTCTTCGAGGCCTTTCCTGTAATCGGCCAATGGAGGCAGATACGGACGGGTGACGAGAATCGGGTCACGGAACGGTTCGATCTGGCGATTCACTTCTTTCATGCGCAAACTGCTGTCAGTCCGTTGGTTTTGAATTGCATTCTTTTTTACGCTTCAGTTGAGGCCTGAAATCCATCTGCACGGCTTGTGCGAGTTTCAGAGCGGTGCCGAACGAAATATTCACGTCTCCCGAGAAGACTTTCGTGACATAGGCACGAGTCACCCCCATTCTGCGCGCCAAGGCGGATTGATTGAGCCCAAGCTCTTTCATTCGCGAAAGGACGCGGCGCAGAAATCCATTGATGAGATGATTGGCCGTCATAGGCGGTGAGAGTAAACCTTTTTGTTGACAAAGTCAAATAAGACGGGGCAAAACATCCGACATCGAACGTCCGGGCGCGCGGTTGTTTGTCATGGACCATGCGTTATGCTATACTTCAGCCTCGGTTGAGACACATTTTATGAACGTTTTGCAAGATTTTTCCATTCTCGAAGACTTCACTCGCATTTCGCAGGCGGTCGGAGCTCGCCCGGACTACGTCCAGGGCGGCGGAGGCAATACGTCGGCCAAGTTTTCCGACGGACTCATGGCCATCAAGGCGTCCGGATTCCGGCTGAAAGACGTCACTCCGTCAGACGCTTATGCAGTCCTGGACGGCCGCGCTCTGCGAGATTTCTATCTGGGTTCGTCTCCGGATGACTTCGAAGATGTGGAAAAGTCGGGTTCTGAAAAGGCCAAATCGTGCATCCGTTCCATTGACGGTCTCACGCCGCGCCGTCCATCCGTCGAAGCCGGATTCCATTCTTTGCTCGATAAATACGTCGCACACAGTCATGCGGTTTACTCCAATCTCGCCGCCTGTTCAGAGGAGTGCGACGCGCTCGTGCGCGAAGCGTTCGCCGACGCCGACTACGCGGTCGGCATCGTCCGGTACGTCGATCCCGGCGCCAGACTCACATTCGCAATCCGTGATGAGCTCGCGCGCGTCGAGGCGGAGACGGGCCGCCGCCCCGCCGTTATCATCATGAAAAACCACGGCGTCATAGCCCATGCTGACGATCCAGACGAGTGTTTGCGGCTTCATGCCGACGCCAACCGCCGGATTGCCGAGCTGTTCGGAGTGTCGGAAGCGGATTTTCCGGCGGTTTCGGTCCGACGGAAGGAGGAGGGACTGTTTGAGGCGGATTGCGAGGCTTTGTCCGCGCGCATAGCGTCAGGCGATTACACCGAGAGCTTTTTCCTCAAAGAGCCGCTTTACCCGGATCAGATGGTGTTCCTGATCGGTTCGTTCGCGTTCGGTTCAGGGATTCCGGGCGATGGTCAGGCTCTGGCGGACCCCGCAACGGGCCGCATTCTCCTGCGTATGCCGGAATCCAAGGCGCTCGTGATCATCGAAACTCTGGAGGCAATCGTTTTCATCGCCGACGCCGTCCGCCGCACCGGGCGCACTCTCGTCTCGATGGGTGCCGCCGCGCAGGCGTTCATAGCCAACTGGGAAAGCGAAAAGTACCGCAAAAACCTCATGCCGTCCAAATAGCGGCAACCGCAGAATCAATCATGAAACTCAAATCTCTTGTCACTGCAGAAGTCATCCGCGAACGGCTTGAATCGGCTTTCGCCGGGAAAATCGATTTCGATTACGACGGCTACATCCTAAATCACGACGTGATGCCGCACTCCGAACTCGTCAAAAAGGTGAAGGACTATGACATCCTCATCTGTGAATACGATACGGTCTCGAAGGACGTTTTCGATGCCGCCGGGAAACTGAAATTCATCGTGTGCTGTCGAGGCGGCGTCAAGACCGTCATCGATCTTGACGCGGCCAAGACCAAAGGCATCATGGTCTGCAACAACGCCGGACGCAACGCCGGCGCCGTAACCGACATGGTGATGGGGTACCTCATCGACATGACGCGCAACATTACACGCACGAACAACCTGATCCATTCGAAACTTCTGGTTGGCGAAGTCAGCACAAAGCCCGGCGAATACAAAGACACGGTCTGGGGGCTGGACAACGATTCGCCGTTCATACGTTTCCGCGGACGCAGTCTCAACGCCATGACACTCGGCATCGTCGGCTTCGGAAACGTGGGCCGGCAGCTCGCGCCCAAGGCGCATGCTTTCGGCATGCGGATTCTGGCGTACGATCCGTACAGCACGTTCGACGGCAAGCCGGACTACGTCGAGCCGGTGTCGTGGGACAGGCTTCTCGCCGAGTCAGACGCCATCACCGTGCACTGCGGCGTCTCCGCCGAAACGCGCGGACTCTTTTCGAAGGAAGTCTTCGCGAAAATGAAGAACGGCGCGTATTTCATCAACTCGGCCCGCGGCGAACTCGTCGTCGAGGAAGATCTTGTCGACTCGCTCAGTTCCGGGCATCTCGCGGGTGCGGCCATCGATGTCACTCGCAAAGAGCCAATTCCGCCGGATTCATGTCTCGTCGGCGCTCCGAATCTAATTGTTACGCCCCACATCGCCGGCTCTTCCGGCGACGTTCAGGTGTGCGGCACAGAGATGGTCATCGCCTCGCTTTCGGCGTATTTGGCCGGAACACAACCGCCGCACAGGGTGGCTTGACGTAGGGAAATCGGCATGAACATAGGTATAGTGCTCGCAGGCGGCATAGGCTCCCGTTTCGGCGGGAACATGCCGAAACAGTATTTCAAAATCCTCGGCAAGGAGATGATCGCGTATTCGATCGAATTGTTCCGTGCCGCGAAGAGCATTGACGACTTTGTCGTCGTGCTGAATTCCGACGAGTTCGAAAACGGACGCATCGCGCGCGAGTACGGCGTCCGCACGGTGCGCGGCGGCAAAACTCGCAACTGGTCGTTGAAAAACGCGTTGGATTACATTGCCCGCGAGTTTCCGGACTGCGCCAAAATAATAGAAAACAACGCGGCGTGTCCGCTCACCGAACCGGCGACGATCGACCGGTACATGGAACTTTTGGACGAATACGACTGGGTGCAGACGGCGATCAAAATCACAGATGCCCTCGGTTCGTACAAAGACCGGACAGTCGACCGCGAGGACTATTTTCTGATCCAGGCTCCGGACGCCTATCGTTTCCGAGAACTCCTCGACTGTTTCGATCCCGATCATCCCAACGGACATCCGGCGGTCCAGCTTCCGACCGAAGCCAAGGGTTACAACGCTTTCCACAGCGGTCCCGTTTTCAAGGTCACGCATCCCGACGACATTGAGATCGTGGAAGTGCTGATGAAGCGGAGGGCGGCCGGCGGGTCGTGTCCGGATAAAAATGAACGGCATGAAAAGGGTGCCACCATCAAAAGCAGCGCGAAATTGCAACAAAAGCCAATCGCTTCCACATAGCAAAATCCATCCGGACTTTACTTCCTGCACCAACCACTGACCACTAATGACCGAGTGCGACCGTATCATCGCCGAGGGAATTCTTCCCCGCGAGTTCTTCAAACCCGAAGTTCGCTGCGACTTTCTCGTGGACGAGAAGCGCAAAAAAATCTGGGCCATCCTTTTGGACATGCTTCTGCAGGTCGATGCCGTCTGCAAAAAGCACGGTCTCCGCTACTTTCTGACATACGGAACGCTTCTCGGAGCGGTCCGCCACAAGGGGTTCGTGCCTTGGGACGACGATGTAGACATTTACATGCCGCGAAAGGATTACGAGGCATTCATACGTTGCGCCGGCGAATTCCGGGAGCCGTACTTTCTGTCCATGCCGCACAATGACAGGGGGTACGCCTTCACCTATCCGAAATTGCGCAATACCAACACCACGTATTTCGAGAAGCACCGTCACTTCTGGGGATTTACGTGCGGAATCTTTCTGGATATCCTGCCGATCGACAACCAAATACCGGAAAAGGCCGAAGAACTCTACAATCAAGTTCTGGATCTGAACGTCTGGTGTTCGGCTTTCATGAAAATCCCGGGATACGACATGACAGACAAGGCGCGCGACAGTCTCCGCAAACATTACGGGCTCACGCCGGTAGATGCGTACAGGGAAGTCCATCGGCTCGCGTCGCAGTTCAACGGTGCGCGCACCGCATGCATGGGGTGCAATGTTTCCAATTTCAGCCCGTGGCGCAAATATATCTTCAAAGCCGAATCGTTCGACTCGGCCATGGACATGGACTTTGAAGGATTCCGTTTTCCCGTGCCGATCGGATACGACGACGTTCTGACTGTTCAGTACGGAGACTACATGCAGCTTCCGCCCGTCGAAAAGCGGCTTTCAGGACATGACGAAGCCGAGATGGATCCAGACGAACCTTATCGGAAACACATGCGCAAACTCGGCGTGGATATCTGGAACGAAATGAAGATGAAGCGTCCCAAACGGGTGCTGACCGTAGGCGTTTACGATCTTCTTCATTACGGGCATCACGAACTCTTTCGCCGGGCGAAAGACATCGCCGGATCGGATGGAGCCCTCGTCGTCGCCGTTCAGGAAGATGCCGTGGTGACCAAGTACAAGCCGCAGACCAGACTTGTGTACGACTGGAACACCCGCGTAAAAATGATCCGTGCTCTGCGGTATGTCGATGAAGTCGTCCCGTACACGGATGTGGATGACTCCATAACGCGCATCGATTTCGATGTTTTAGTTCTTGGGGAAGACCAGATTCACGCCGGATTCAAACGCGCCGAGGCCTGGTGCCGCGACCACGGGAAACAAGTCGTGCGTCTGCCGCGGACGAACGGCATATCGTCGTCCGAACTGCGTGCGCATTAGGGACGTTGACGTCGTGACGCGCGAAACTTCGGCTTGGCGCGTCCGCATAGTCCGAACATTGAAAATAGCCGCAAAGACGGCGCAAAAACAAAAAGTGTGTGCCACATGATTTCAAGACGCTTCAAGTTGGCGATCTACCATTCGTTCGTCCGGAATTGCCCTTTCACGCGGAATGCCTTTGAATTAAGAAGCCGCTTTTTGCGGTGGGCGGGATTCGACATCGGAAAAGGATGCCGCATTTCTCAAGGCGCTTGTTTTTTCGGCGACGGAGTCCTGAAACTCGGCGACGGTTGCGCGGTGGCCACCGGCGTGAAACTGTACGCCGAGGGCGGACTGTATATCGGTGACAGGGTGCTCATCAAACTCGGAACGCAGATCTGCGCCCGCGGCACGGTTGTCATCGGAAACGACAAATGCATTTCGGAAGAAGTTCTTCTGCAATCCTACGAACACTCCGAAATCCGCATCGGAAACGGAGGATGCGTTGCGCCGCGCACATACATTTCCGCTACTGGAACGGCGAAAATCACCATCGGTGACGATTGCAAAATCGCCCACATGGTTTCAATCAAGACAAACGAGCACGTAATCGACCCTGACGGCCCGTGCATCGGCGGCGAACGCCGCGTGAAGGACATCAATGTCAAGGACGGATGCTGGGTCTGTGCTGGTGCCATACTCGTTCCGGGTGTCACCGTGGGTCGGAAGTGCGTGATTGCCGCCGGTGCGGTCGTCAACCGCGACACTCCAGATTTTGCTCTTGTCGCCGGATGCCCTGCGGTCGTGAAGAAGTTCTACAAGCAACCTTAACGTTCGGAGCGAATGTCAGATAGTCGCGCGTAAAGACGAATTTCCTGAGTTCCGGATCCGTTTTTTGACTGGCACCATGATACGATCCATGTCGTGCAAGCGTGGGCGAATTCCGCGCAACGTTGTGGTTCGCGATCCGTTCCGGAGAATGTCAGATGCCCGGTACGCCGTTTTTGATTGCGTTTGTATGGCCTTTCCTGTAGCCTCTAACGGACCGCCATGTCTTCCCTGAAACAAAAAGTCGTAAAAGGAACCATTTGGATTCTGTTGGAGCAATTCGCCACGCAGTTCGTCGGGTTTGCTATCGGTATTGTTCTGGCCCGTCTGCTTGCGCCGGCGGACTACGGAACGGTGGCGATGGTTTCAATTTTCACGTCCATAGCTCTGGTTCTTACCGACAGCGGTTTCACCAATGCCCTTACACAGAAGAAAAATGCCACGGATTTGGATTTCAATTCCGTTTTCTACTGCAGTCTGGCCCTTTCCGGAATCTTTTATCTGATTTTGTTCTTCCTGTCGCCTTTTGTGGCGGAGTGGCTGGACACTCCTGTGCTGAAGAGCATTTTGCGCGTTACGGCTCTGACACTTTTTTTCAACGCCGTCAACGGCGTTCAGAATGCGGAGTTGAGTCGCAAAATGCTCTTTCACCTGAGCTTTCGCATCAACCTGATATCCGTGTTCGTGTCGACGTGTACGGGTCTGACGTTCGCCGCGCTCGGGTTCGGTCCATGGGCGTTGGTCTGGCAGTCGATCGCCGGAGGCGTCAGCGGAGTCATATCCCGCTGGTTCTTCATCGCGTGGCGGCCAAGACTTCAATTCTCGTTCCGAGCTCTCGGCGGACTTTTCGGATACAGCTGGAAGCTGACTTGCGCCAGTCTGCTGGATTCCGGCTACAACAATCTTTACGGTCTTATGATCGGCAAGTTCTATTCGAAGGAGGATCTTGCTTTTCTCCAAAAGGGCGGACACACGCCTAGATTCGCGATGTCGGCCATCAACGGTACGCTTGGCCGAGTCATGTTCCCCGCTTTGGCTCAGATGCAGGATGATCCAGTCCGTCTTCGTGAGTCGATGCGGCGTATGATACAGTGCTCGACGTTCCTCGTCTTTCCGATGATGACCATGGTGGGTTTTCTCTCGCCTTCGCTTATCCGTCTCCTGTACGGCGAAAAATGGGCGCCGGCTGTTCCTTTCATGCAGATCGCCTGCTTTTCGCTGTCGCTTTGGCCGTTTCACACGATCAATTTGCAGGGCGTCAAGGCCATGGGTCGGAGCGACCTCTTCCTATATCTGGAGGTCGTCAAGAAATCGCTTTGTTTTGCTCTTCTCGGGGTGTTTTTCGTTTTCTTCCAGAAACGTTGCGGAGTCATCGTCTACGCGATGTTGTCCGCATTCACGCTCGGTCCTCTCGGAATAATCATCAACTCATGGCCGAATCGCAGGCTCATGGGCTACTGTCTGAGCGATCAGCTCAAGGACGTCGCACAGCCGTTCCTGCTGTGTATTCCCATGGCCGTCGCGATGTACTTTTTTGGAAAAATCCGGCTGTTCGATGATGTCCGTCTTTGGAGAATCCCCGTTGAACTCGTCATGCGTATATTCGTCCAGACCGTTGCCGGAACGATCATGTTCCTCGTTACGTCGTTCGTCGTGAAACCGCGGCCTCTGAAGGAATACGTCAGGATCGTCGGTCCCGCACTCGTCAAACGCGCTCCAAAGCGGATGATTCCTCTTGTTAAAAACATCATGAAACAAGTAGAATCGTAGGCGTTTTCGGAGGCCTCGGCACATTTGTCAACGATTTGGCGGCGGATTTATGGATTTCTCATCTAACAATTCAAACTCATTCGGTTTCGGACTGTTCGCGGAGCGTTTTCAGGCGGGCGTGGCGTTCCGTCGGGTCGGCCTGACACTGCCGAATGCCGTGAATTTTGGAATCTGTTGCAAAATCGTACGTCCGGAATGCGGTTGCGCATTTTTTCCGGAATCGTCCGGCGCGGAAATCGAATCGCCGGAATCCGTCGTGCTGGGAGTATCTGCGTGAACGGGTCTCTTCATGACGATTTCGAGGCCTTGCGCGGAGCTCCGATCCGTCTGCGCGACCTTTCCGAAACCGCACCGTTCATCGAGACGTCGGATGCGGAAAAGCTCTGTCGGCGACCGCTTGTTTCGGTGCTTATGATCACCTACAACCACGAGGCGCACATCGAAAAGGCCATCAAGGGCGTGATGACGCAGCAAACAGAATTCGAATTCGAACTCGTTATCGGAGAGGACTGCTCCTCGGACCGAACCCGTGAGATATGTTTCGAGTGCCAAAAAAAGTTTCCTGACAGAATCCGCGTCCTTTGGTGGCATGAAAACGTCCGCAAGCTCGGCGGAAATCTCCGGCGCGTCGAATCCTGCTGCCGCGGTGAGTTCTGGGCGATTTGCGAAGGGGACGACGAATGGACGGATCCGCTGAAGTTGCAGAAGCAGGTCGATGTCATGCTGGCGAACCCGTCCGTTGAACTGTGCTTCGCTTCTTCGCGTATTTATTACGAGAAAAACGGGACTGAGCGCGTCTGGAACCAGGACGGGGATGTCCCGGGCGGGAAGATGTCCGGGCGCGAATTCTTTTTCAACTACGCCTTCGGCAAGTATCCGGACCGGCTGCACAAGGGCGACGAGCAGTTTGTGATGACGGCGACGACGATGTACCGAGCGGCGACCTACAAGCGGGTGCTGCAGAACATGGAAATCCACCATTGGGCGCTGGCCATCGGCGATGTGCGCCTGTGGTCGTCCCTGATGTTGCAAGGGGACGTGTACTGCCTTCCGGACGTCGTTGCCCGCTACAATCAGCTGCTGACCGGGGCGACGAACCGAAACCCTATCCGGAACTACCGCGACGTGAGCCTCACCCGCGCCTACTTCTTCCTGCAGGAGACCGGGCGTCCGATTTCCGATCTGCCCGTGCATTTCCAGGATGAATTCCGCGACCGGCTCGTGGACGCTCTGCTGCTGAAAAATCCACGCGACCAGAGGCGCTACATCAGAGCAGTTCTGCGGCGACCGGTCGTCCGTCCGCTGTATACCTGCTTCCGTGCCTGGCCGCTCACCGCCGTGCTGCTGTTCGGGGCGCTTACGCCGTTCACGCGCCGGATGCTTCGCGCCTTTCACCGACGCACATTCGCAAAGCATGTTCCAAAACCCGCTCCGTGGTTGTTGCGGGAGTATGGCGTAAAAACGCAATCGACGTCCGAAACATGAAATCCATGCTCAAGAACCGCTTTCCGGACACATACGAGACGATGCGCAAGTGCGCGCATCCAATTCGCACGCTTCGAGACATCCGTCAAACGGAGCGTCTTGTCCGGGAGTGCCGCTTGAATTACGACCGCAAGGAGGCGGAACTCCGCGTGCGTCCGTCCGGACGGACGATCCGCGTCGTGTTCCTCGTCAACGAAATCAACCGCTGGAAAGCGCAGTCTCTCTACGATGCGCTGAAGGCGGATGTTCGTTTCCAACCGGTCATTGCACTCACGTTGGCCGACGCCGACCGGTTCCTGTCGGATGTCGAGGCGCGCGCCAAGCAGGCGGCGAACCGCGAGTGGTTCGAAAACCGCGGAATGCCGTGCGTGGACGCCTGCGAGAACAATACGGACGGTACGCTGGTTGCGGCGCCTCTCGATCGGTTTGCGCCCGACATCGTCGTTTATCAGCAGCCGTGGACCATCGCGCCGTGCCAGATGCCTGAAGCCGTTTCCAAATACGCACTGACGGCGTACATTGCATATTACGTTCTCTGCTACGGGAAACCGTCAGTTGACACGTTGCAACGCTTCCACCGCACGCTTCACTGGTATTTCATCCAAAGCGATGAATGGGCGAGGGCTTTCCGTAAATTCCAGACACCGCGGAGTTCTGCGGCGGAACTGCTTGGTCTTGGCCATACAATGCTGGACCAGTTCCATGGCCTTGGGAATGTTGCCTGCCCCGATGGCTACACCATCTATGCCCCGCATTTCTCCTTCTTCCACCCCAACAACCCGAATTTCGAGAACTACTCGACCATTCTGCAGCTGGGTCGCCCGATCCTGGCCTATGCTCAAGCCCATCCGGAAATGAACTGGGTTTTCAAGCCGCACCCGCGTCTTAAACTACGGCTCGTGACCGCCGGAGTCTGGACGCAGGAGGAGGTCGATGCCTATTGGGGCGCATGGGCGAAGATCGGCAAAGTCGCGGAGATGGACTATGTGGACCTCTTCCGGAACTCCCGCGCCATGGTGACTGACTGCAGTTCGTTTCTGGCGGAATATCCGACCACCGGCCGTCCGCTGATCCGGCTGATTTCAGGGAAGAGCCGTGTGGTGCCGATGGCTCCGGGAAAGAAGCTTTTCCGCTCGTTCTACTCAGTGCGCACGGAGAGCGAGATGCACGATGTTTTTCGCATGGTGCTGGAAGAGGGGAAAGACCCGATGCGCGAAAAGCGCTGGGAAATCGTCCGTGAATGCGGTCTTCTCGAAGTGGACGCCGCGAAGAACATTGTGGAATTTCTGACGCGGGCGACATCACGCAACTAGACAATACAGGAGTCATTCATGATCTACAAACCCGGATATGAACGTGAACTGTCCGAATACATTCATGCGAACGAGACGTTGATCCGCCGATTCGACGGACGGTCGTTTCTGGTTTCCGGCGCGGCCGGACTGATTGGATCGTATCTGATCGACCTGCTGATACAGGCGCACCGCGAACTCGGCATACGCATTCGCGTGCTTGCGTGCGATCGTGACGGCGGTTTTCTGGAAAGGCGCTTTCCGGATGTTTTCTCCGACATCGTGAAGCGGTGCGTGCTGGACATCTGCACGGGCGATCTTCCGGACGAACCGGCGGACTATGTCGTCCATGCCGCGAGCAACACCTCGCCAATCGACTATGCCACCAAACCCGTAGACACCATTCTGACGAATGTTCTGGGCATGAATCGACTGTGCGAATTCGCCGTGCGCCATGGCGCGAAGAGGTTCCTCCAATGCTCTTCCGTGGAGGCCTATGGACGGAACAACGGGGACACGGACGCCTTTGGTGAGGACTACAGCGGCTATGTGGACAGCAATACGGTGCGTGCGGGCTATCCCTCGGCGAAGCGCTGCGCGGAAGCGCTGTGCAACGCCTATGCGACGGAGCATCACGGATTCGATTTCGTCATTGCGCGCATCGGGCGCTACTTCGGGCCGACGGTGCTGTTCAATGATACCAAGGCTCCGACGCAGTTCATTATGAATGCGGTGCACGGCGAGGACATCGTGCTCAAGAGCGATGGGATGCAACTGTATTCCTGGGGATATGTCGGAGATTGCGCCGTGGCGATGCTGTTGTTGCTTCTGGACGGAGTCAACGGTCAGGCGTACAACATCGCGGATCCGGCCCCGCTCCGGCTGCGCGACTTTGCCGAAACGGCGGCGGAGGCAGGAGGCCGGAAGATCGTGTTCCAACTTCCGACGGAAACCGAGAAAGCCGGATACTCAACAATCACCAAGGCGACGATGGATGTATCCAAGCTGTCCGCCTTGGGTTGGACGGTCCGCATTCCTCTGCGTGAGGCCGTTCGCCGAACCGTTGAATACTTGAAATGACAGCCCTGTCACTCCCATGTTTTCGGCAGGAACACTGCAAGGCCGAGCTTTTTCCTGACCGAGAGAAATACTTCCGGGAGTTTCTTGTTCCTGAAGAGATAAAATCGGTCCAGTGCGGAAATCTGCGTTTTGTTCTGCCGTTTCCATATTTTGGTTCGTTCGCACTCGATTGACGAGTCCGAACGGTCCGACGAGAAACTTGCAACGTGCGGAGAAACGGCTCTGACGTCGATTCCCCAAGACATGACTGTAAGCCACCAATCGCACGGCGTTCGAAAAGGCGTCATGCGCCGCGATTGAATCGTGGCCGCATTCCTGTTCATGAGATAGCCGTAGGCTCCGGCCCCCTGTAGCACTTTGCAAAGCGTGTGATTCATGTTTTTTTTCTTTGCAAGATCTGCTACGTACAGATTCGGCATCAGCAGAACCATGCGAGGCTGCGCTGAATCAATCCAATGAATGACGGCTTCGACGGCGCGCTGGGTGTCGTCGGAAAGGAGCACGTCGTCTTCGAACACGGCGCAAACGTCGCCGCCGTCGTTCAGAAACCGTTCGCAGACCTTTTTGTGGCTCATGCCGCACCCCCATTCGCCGGCGGCCATGGTTCGCACGCCG
>JAZUJQ010000266.1:0-2825 GCA_045642845.1 Kiritimatiellia bacterium | reverse complement strand
CGCTCTTGCGGGGATCGCAGCCCATGTGGATGCCGAGTTCGACGGATTCATCGAACTTCGCGCCGGCGTTGGCCTTCACGAAATCGACGGCTTCCTTGACGGAAACGCGCTCGGCGGGGGCCTTCTTGGCGGTGTCGGTGTATTTCTTGCCGTGTTTCTGCATTTTGAAATCCCTCCGCTCAGCGTTTGACGACGATGCCCATCGAACGGGCGGTGCCTTCGATCATGCGGGCTGCGCGCTCGGGATCGACGGCGTTGAGGTCGGCGGCCTTGGTCTTCACGATTTCAAGAATCTGATCGTGCGTGATCGTGCCGACTTTGTCCTTGTTCGGCTTGCCGGAACCCTTCTGGACTTTCGCGGCCTTGAGGATGAGCGCGGAGGCCGGCGGGCTCTTGAGAATGTAGGTGAACGAGTGGTCGGCGTACACGGTGATGACCACCGGGATGCTCATACCCGCTTCCATTTTCGAGGTGTCGGCGTTGAACTGCTTGCAGAACGCCATGATGTTCACGCCTTGGGCGCCCAGGGCAGGGCCGATCGGCGGGGCCGGATTCGCTTTGCCGGCGGGCACCTGCAGACGCACGATGCCGATTACTTTCTTTGCCATTTCGTTTTCTGTGTTTTGCGTTGACTCCCCCGCCCTCCCGGATCCCTACCGGTGCGATCGAGCGGAAGAGAAATCTTTATTTCGCGGACCCGTCTTCGTCCTCGGGTTCGTACTTCTCGACCTGGTAGCACTGCAGCTCGACCGGAGTCTCGCTGCCGAAGAGCGACACCGACACGGTGAGACGCTTGCTGTTCGCGTCCACGATCTGGACCGTGCCCACGCTCGACATGAACGGACCGTCCATGATTTTCACGACGTCGCCGACCGCGAACGCCATGCCGTTCACCTTCTCCACGTCGGCCGAGGCGTTGTTGAGCACGCCCTGCATCTCGGCGTCGGAGACCGGAAGCGGCGCGCGCAGCATCTCGCCGCGCGAGTTCTTCTCGGCGCCGAGGAAACCGATGACCCCGTCAAGCAGGTTGACGAACTGCCAGAGATCGTTGTTGAGGTGGCGGCAGTGATCGTCGAGATAAAGGTCGATGTAGAGGAAGACGTAACCGGGGAAACGCTTCTTCTGGATGACGCGGGCCGAAGACTTGCGGGCTTTCTTGCCGCCGGACGCGCCGAAATCGTCGTTGCGCGGCACGACCGTGACGGGATCGGTGGGAACGCGGATGTCGCCGATGAACGGAGACAGATCCTTTTTCTCGGGGCCGAACGCCGACGCCGTCGAAGCGATGAGGCGCTGGACCTTCTGCTCCTGACCGGTGAGCGTGTTGATGATGAACCACTGTTTCATGACTTGCGTTCCGGATGCGGTGCCGTGGCGGAGCTCAGCGGGTGATCGCGTCGATGACGCGCGTCAGCAGCTGGTCGCTCAAAAACACGAACAGGCTGAGGATCAGAATGAGCCCGCAAACCACCCACGTGGAACCGACAAGCTCTTTGCGGTTGGGCCATGAAATCTTGCCCAGCTCGACGCGGCACTCGCGCAGAAAATTGCCGAACGCCTTGAATTCTTCGGTGATTTTGCTCATGTCTTTGTCTGGAAATTGGCACGTCGGGCAGGAATCGAACCTGCAACAACCGGTTTTGGAGACCGGTACTCTGCCAATTGAGCTACCGACGTGTGATAAAATCGATAAAGGAATTACTTGACTTCCTTGTGCACCGTGCGCTTGCGGTCGTGCGGGCAGAACTTGAGGAGTTCAAGACGGTTGGTCATCGTCTTCTTGTTGCGCGTAGTCACGTAGTTGCGGCGCTTGCAGACGGTGCATTCCATGATTGCTTGTTCGCGAGGCATAACGGATCAATCTCCTTCAAATGTGGTCGAATGGGCAAAGACTCTAACAAAAACCGAAGACGAGTTCAAGGGGGTCGGCCAAAAAATTTGATCGCGCGATGTTTCACGGCAAATCGCGCCGGAAATCGAAGAAAAGCACCCCCTCCACGGCACCGCGTTTTTCCGCCCCGCACTCTTGCGCCGTTTGAAAAAACTCCGATCCGTGAAGCGTGTTTGACGGCCGTCGGAAGCCGCATCCCCCGTGTTTTTCACCCCGCGTCAGTGCAACCGTGAATTTTGTTCAAAACAATCACGCAAAAAGTCTGCGGCTGTGCGCCGCGAAGCTAGGCGAAACGGCAGCGGAGCCATTTTGACAGCCGTCGGAGTTTTTTTACCCCGCGCATTGGCAACCCGCGCCATCGCTCCGTTTGAAAGGAACTCCGATCCGTGAAGCTCCCGCTACCGCTCCGCCGAATTGACTGTGCTTCGCGACGCCGATTCGGCGCGCACGGGACTCGGAGGTGAACGGAATGCGGGGTCTGTCCCTGCGGTTCACTTTTCTCGCCTCCGCGAAAGATGTGCTAGAATGCCGGAATGATGAAAACGAAATACACTTGGATCGAAAACGGCAACGCCGTATCCCCGGCCGGCTGGCGCGCCTGCGGCGTGGAAGCCGGTTTGAAGGCCAACCGCAAAGACGTCGCCATTCTGCTCTCGGAGCTTCCAGCGATGAGCGCGACGCTCTTCACGTCGAACAAGGTCGCCGCCGCCCCCGTGCAGTACGACCGCCTCGTGGCGGCGAAGGGGCGCTGCCGCGGCGCCGTGATCAACGTCGGTTGCGCCAACGCGTGCACCGGCAAGGCCGGTTACGCGGACACGGTCCGCACGGGCAAGGCCGCCGCCAAGGCGCTCGGCGTGTCCGTCGACGAACTGCTCGTCTGTTCCACCGGCACGATCGGCCGCCGCCTCAACATGCCGCGCCTGCTCGACGGCGT
>JAZUJQ010000265.1:0-2919 GCA_045642845.1 Kiritimatiellia bacterium | reverse complement strand
TGCCGACCTGCGCCGCGCTCTCGATCTGCGCCGGGGTGCAGCGGAACACGTCGTTCGGCAGCACGCCGGCCGAAAGGGAACGCAGATGCGCCTCGTTTTCGTCGAGCGGTATGATCCGCACGGCGGAATACGATCCGAGGAAATCCGCGGAGAAATGCCTGCGGTCGCGTTCGTCGGCCCAGCAGAGGTACGCATAGACCGCGATGCCTATGAACGCCAGCAGGAAGATGATTCCGAAACAGCGCAGGAACACCATCACGCGGCGCGCGTTTTCGGAACTGCTTTCGAAAGTCGAAATCCGCGACGGGCGCATGTCCTCCATCGCGGCGTCCATGCCCTGGCGCAGGCGGGTTTCGCGTTCGCGTTCGATGAACGGATCGGCCGCTTCGCTGTCGAAATGGTCGGCGTGCTCGTGCCCGTATCGCGCGGCGATCTCCTGGAACGCGCGGTACGCTTCCTCGCCGTTTTTGTACGCGCCTGAGGAAAGGTCTGCCGCGAACGCGGCGAGAGATTTGTCGAACGGCTCCTTCGCGTCGCCTTTGAGGCACAGCGCGCGGATGAGCGGAGCCATGAAAAGGAAGTCGGCCGATGACGGATGCATCCCGGACGCCGGGAAGCCGTAGGTGCGCAGGCGGGCCGTCACCTGGTCTTTGTTCGGCGCTTTGTCGAAAACGATGTTTTCCGGTTCGAAGTTTCCGCAGTGCAGACCCGCGGAATGCAGCGCGGCGAGGCCTTCCAGCACGTCGCCGAGGATCCACGCGCGGTCTTTCGGGGAAATGACGCCGCCGGAAACCTCTATGAGATGAGCGAGCGAATCGACGCGCAGACCTTCGATTTCTTCGCTGAACTCGAGAGCCTGCTCGTTGAGGCGCGTGTCGAACGCCCATTCGGGGGCGCCCGTGGCGCGGTCCGCACGGATCCACGGCACGCCGTCCTCTTTCGCCGTCGTGAAATAATGCATCAGGCACGGATGTTTGCGGACGGGCGCGACGGCGTCCACGAACGTGCGGTATTCGAACGCGAGCGAATTGCCGGACGAAAGCGGCGGGACGACGACTCCGATCGTCAGTCCGGTCGTGCCCAGGGCGGCGGAGTAGTGCTCGCCGAGCGCATCCGAACCGAGGTAATCGCGGATCTCGAGTTTCGCGATCCGGTCGTTCCGTTTGAAGCGGCTGTTCGCCGGGAAGGTTGATGTCATTTCAGATGTCGATGTTCACGATTTTGCGTATGGACAGAGCTCCGAGCGCGAGCAGAACGACGGTCGCGGCCATGACTCCGATGCCGGCGGCGGAATTCAGAAAGGGGCGGAACATCTGCGGCTGCATGAAATACAGCGCCACCCCGATGAGCGGGGGCATCGATGAAAGCACAACGCCCTGCAGACGGCCTTGGGCGGTGAGCGTGTCGATGCGGTTGCGTATGCGTATGCGTTCGCGGATCGTGCGCGAGATGTTTTCGAAGATTTCCGCGAGGTTGCCGCCAGTGCGGCGCGCGGTTTCTATCGAGAGCACCACGAGCGAAAGGTCTTCGGAGCCGACGCGTTCGTCCATGTTGGAAAGCGCGGTTTCGAACGGGACGCCGACGCGAGTCTGGTGCAGCATCGCGCCGAATTCTTCGGAAAGCGGGCTCACGCCGTTGTCGGCGACGTGTTCGATCGCCTGGTTGATCGAGAAACCGGAACGCAGCGCGTTGCCCATGTCGACCAGCGCGTCGACGAGCTGCAGGTTGAACTTTTCACGCCGGCGGATGCGCAGGAAGGCGATCAGGCGGGCGGGCGCCAGCAGCATGAGCGAGCCGCAGGCGAGCGAGACGGCCAGGCGCAGAAGCACAGCCCCGATCGAACCGGAGACGCCGCCGGAAAGGAGAAACGCGACGATGAAAACGACGGCCGAGGCGATCCACGCGAATTCGGCGATGCGCCGGGGCGGAATGAAAAGGAACAGATCGGCGAGCTGACGCGAGGACTTCGAGGAATAGTCGGATCCGTAGGCCGTCGCGCCGCGCTCGATGGCGAGCACGGCGACGTACGCCAGACCCGTGAAGCAGAGCCCGGCGAGAACGATTACGGCCAACGGAAGGTGTGTCACTGCGCGTTGAACTGGTTCTGGAGCATCATCAAGGGCAGAATCCCGGTCTGCATTGTCTGATCGAACTGCTCTTTCGTGGTGGCTTTGCCGAGCTGGGCCGCGAGCGATTCGAAGCCGGAGAGCATACCTTGGAACTGCATGACCTGCATCGGGTCGAAGCTGAGTTCAGAGATGTTTTTCTGGATGTTCTTGAGCGCGCTGTCGTCCGAAAGAAACGCGGCGACGTCGTCAGGCAGCCAGGCGCCGTTGAACTTGACCATGTCGAACTGCCCCTTGCCGTCGGAAACCGTGACTTTTCCGTCGCCGGACGAAACCGCGGTGAGAACGGGGGCGGCGACCGCGGGAAGTTTGTCGGTGACGCCTTTCATCGTGAACGGTTTGACCGCGAGCAGCGCGTTCACGTCGCCGGCTTTGAGCGCGTCGAGCGAAGCGGCCTTGGCGACCGCGCCGAACTTGGTCGCGCCGCGCACGATCATGGAGCGGGCGAGTTCGTCGTCGGAGATGAACGCGTTCTGCTTGGTCGCGGTGGCGGCGCATTTCACGAGGAGGCTCTGGACGGAAGCCCAGAGCGTCGGATCCATCTTGGAGCCGAAGAGTTTGACGGTTTTTTCGATTTCCTGGCGCGACGCCGCGGGAATCGAGGAGTAAATGGACGAGTAATCGCCGTTCTGCAGCGCGGCGACGTATGCGTTCGC
The DNA here is from genome assembly GCA_045642845.1 of Kiritimatiellia bacterium. GTDB lineage: Bacteria > Verrucomicrobiota > Kiritimatiellia > RFP12 > UBA3636 > JAZUJQ01. The sequence continues at coordinate 137 of JAZUJQ010000265.1, read as the reverse complement.
GGCTTTGAGCGCGGCGGCTTCATCCGCGGACTCGGCGCGAACGGAAGCCGTGAAACCATAGAAGCAGAGGGCGAAAGCGGGGATGATACGGATGAAGGATTTCATTTTTTTGCCGCCTGACGGCGTGTTTGATGTCC
>JAZUJQ010000264.1:0-4877 GCA_045642845.1 Kiritimatiellia bacterium | reverse complement strand
GATTACCGCCTCTCCATGATGGGGAAGCGGCATCCCGCGTGGACCGACCGCGGAGTCTCGCTCGACGGAAAAAGCAACGCCGTTTTCTCCATCGTGACGGAGAACGGCCTGCCCGTCAGCTCGCAGCTGCAGACCGCGCGCAATTTCATGGACGAACCGGTGTCGGCGACGACTCTCGGTTCGTCCAATCTGCACTGGAACATAGGCAAACTCCACGCGCCGAAATTCCTTCACCGTTTCGGCTATTACGAATGCCGCTGCCGTCTGCAGCAGATGCCGGGCTGGTGGAGCGCGTTCTGGATGCAGTCCCCGATCATCGGGGCTTGGCTCGACTCCGCGTGGACCGGCGTCGAGCACGATATCATGGAATCCTTCCGTCCGGGTGAAATCATCGAGCACGCGTTCCACACCGCGGGCTACGGACCGGATTGGCGCCACACTTGCTGCGGCGCGAAAAAGAAGGTCGATAAAACGGTTTTCCACCGTTTCGGTCTGCTGTGGGAGCCGGACCGCTACACGGTCTACGTCGACGGAGAGCCGGACGGCACCGTCGAAAAGGACATCTCCCGGTGTCCCGAGTTCATTCTGATTTCCACCGAGGTCACGGGGTACCGCAACGGCGACGGCACGCCGTCGCCCGAGGCGTTCGCCGCCGCGGAGGCGGGCGACACGTTCCTCGTGGATTACGTCCGCGTTTTCGACATCGTCTGACGCATGCCGTATTTCTCCGCCGGCAAAGACGGGATTCTCATCCGCGTGCACGTGGCGCCCCGGGCTTCGAAAACCGAGGTCGCGGGCTTGCAGGGCGATTCGCTCAAAATCCGTCTGCAGGCCCCGCCCGTCGACGGCAAGGCCAACGCCGCGCTGTGCGGATTCATCGCGGACGCGCTCGGTGTTCCCAAGCGCTCCGTGAGCGTCGTCTCCGGCGCGACATCGCGAGAGAAAACGGTCCTCGTTTCCGGCTTCACGGATTCCGCCGCCGTGGAAAAGGCGTTCCGGGTCTGAACGTTCCGCCGCGCGGTCTCCGTCGGCGGGCGCCGCGGACGACGGGGGTCGAAAACGAAAATCGCATTGAAAAATGAACCCAGGCGAACACGGCGGGAAACGCGCAGGGAACGATGGAGCGATAAGGTGAATCCGGACACGCATCCATCGGGCGGCGACGGCGAACGCAATCGGTCCGTACGACATGTAGATCTCGGTCGAATGCAATCGATCTCGGTCGAGTTAAACCGGGCCGACGGTTTTCGCGCTTGACAAGTGAACGGGAATTCAGAATAATGAACGGCAATTCAGAAACGGAGATTTACACATGAAAAAGAAAGTCACAGGAAAAGTTCTGCGGATTCGCGCGGCGGCGGCGCTGTGCGGGGCGCTTGCGCTCGCCGGATGTTCGCGTGAGACGCATGATTCGGACGTGGCGTTCAAGTTCGAACCGGTCCGCCGCGGCCGTCTGGTCAGCACGATCGCGGCTTCCGGCACGATCGAGCCTGAGGAGCTGGTGGACGTTGGTTCGCAGGTGAGCGGCAAGATCGTCGCGTTCGGGGTCGACGCCGCCGGCGAAGAAGTCGACTACTGCTCGGCGGTGACCAACGGCATGGTGCTCGCGCGCATCGACGACGTCACGTACCTCGCCGATCTCGACGTCGCGCGCGCACAGCTCGAAAGCGCGAACGCCGCGGTGAAGTCGGCCAAGGCGAACCACGCCAGGGCGGTCGTCGACCGCGATCACGCCCGCAAGGACCGCGACCGCGCGGAAAAGATCGGCGTGGGGCTGGCGCTTTCGCAGAGCGATTACGACTCGTACATCGCGGCGTTCGAAAGCGCGGAAGCGCAGCTCGGAGTGGCGTCGGCCTCGATTTCGCAGGCCGAGGCGCAGGTCGTGCAGGCCAAGGCGTCGGTCGAAAAGGCCGAACGCAACCTCGGTTACTGCACCATCGTGTCGCCCGTCGACGGCATCGTCGTGGACCGCAGGGTCAACCTCGGGCAGACCGTGGTGTCATCGATGAGCGTATCGTCGCTGTTTCTCGTCGCCAAGGATCTCAAGCGCATGCGCATCTGGGCCGCGGTCAACGAGGCCGACGTCGGGCGCATCCGCGAAGGGCAGGGCGTCGCGTTCACGGCGGACGCGTTTCCCGGCCGCGCGTTCCGCGGCACCGTGCGCAAGGTGCGGCTCAACGCCACGATAACTTCGAACGTCGTGACCTACACGGTCGAAATCGACGTCGACAATTCGGACGGCACGCTGATTCCGTATCTCACCGCCAACGTCGAATTCGAAACTGACTCCGTCGAAAACGCGCTGCTCGTGCCGTCGCGCGCGCTGCGCTTCACGCCTTCGGGCGCGCACGCGCAGAAGGTCGGCGAGAACGAAGGGATTGTGTGGGTCGCTTCGTCCGACGCACAGACGCCGTCGCGCTCCGTGCGCGTCAGGGTGCTGCTCAACGACGGAGCTACCGCGGCGGTCGAAGCGATCGACGGATCGCTTTCCGAAAACGATCGCGTGGTCGTGGGCGTGCTGCTTGTGCTTCCGTCGGCGAAGGGCGCGCCGGACTCCGACGGCGCCGGACAGAGCAATCCGTTCATGCCCAAAATGCCGAAGCCGCCGAAGGGACATCGTCCGCCGGCGTAATCCGTCATGAGGATCGGAGGTGCGACATGGCGCTTATCGAAGTCGAAAATCTGACGAAAACGTATCACCTGCCGGGCGGGATCGACGTGCCGGTGCTGAAGGGCGTGTCGCTGTCCGTCGAGAAGGGCGATCTGGTGTCGCTCATGGGCGCGTCCGGTTCCGGAAAATCGACGTTGATGAACATCCTCGGTTTTCTGGACACGCCTTCCGGCGGCAGGTACAGCTTCGACGGGCGCGACGTGTCGCGCCTCACGGGCGACGAGCGCGCGGACATCCGCGGCCGTCGCATCGGCTGGGTGTTCCAGAGTTTCAATCTGCTCGCGCGCACGTCCGCGCTGCAGAACGTGCTCATGCCGCTCGAATACCACCGCGGCAGGCGGCTCGGCGGGGCGAAGGAACGCGCGAAGGCGGAGGAAATACTCAAACTTGTCGGGTTGGAAGGCCGCATGGACCACACCCCGGCGCAGCTTTCCGGCGGACAGCAGCAGCGCGTCGCCATCGCCCGCTCTCTCATAAACGATCCGGAGATCCTGATCGCGGACGAACCGACCGGCAACCTTGACTCGATCACCACGGTCGAGATTCTGCAGATGTTCAGGAAACTCAACGAGGAACGCGGCATCACCGTGGTGCTCGTGACGCACGACGCCGAGGTGTGCGACTACACGCGGCGCACGATCAAGGTCAAGGACGGCGTGGTCGTCGACGGAGGAATGTGAAATGAGCGGACAGATTCTCGTCACAGCGGTCACGGCTCTGCGCCGCAACGTCACGCGCTCGCTCCTCACGATGCTGGGCATCGTCATCGGCATCGCCGCCGTCATCACGATGATGGAAATCGGCAACGGCGCGGCGTCGCAGATTTCGTCGTCCATTTCCAACATGGGTTCGAACATGATCATGATCATGCCGTACGCGATCCAGAGCGGCGGCGTGTCGACCGGTTCGGGCACGGGCATCACGCTCACGAGCCAGGACTGCGACGCGATCGCGCGCGAATGTCCGTCCGTCAAGGCCGCGACGCCGGTCGTGCGCGGGAGCGCGCTGCAGATCATCTACGGCTCGAAAAACTGGCAGCCGAGCAACATCCAGTCCGGTTCGGAGGCGTTTTTCGACGTGAACGAGTGGACGTTTTCCGACGGCGGCGCGTTCACCTCGCGCGACGTGGACACGTCTGCGACCGTGTGCGCGATCGGCAAAACCGTGGTCGACAATCTTTTCGATCCGGGCGAGAACCCGATCGGCAAGCGCATCCGCATCGGCAAAACGCTTTTCACCGTGTGCGGCGTGCTCGGCGAAAAGGGCGCGAATCTGATGGGCATGGACCAGAACGACACGGTCATCGTCCCGTGGACCACGATGCGCAACCGCCTCTCGCGCGGCGGCGGCATGGCGGCGGCGGCATCGTCGTCGTCGCCGCACTCCCGCGCCGACACGTATCCGACGAAGTCCGTGCAGCTCTATCCCGGGCGCGATGCGGTGCAGACTTCGAACTACCTTATGCCGATCCGGTTCAACAACGTGAATCAGATCATGTGCTCGGCGGTGTCCGCCGACGCGATCGACGCGGCGATCGAGGAAATCACCGAACTGCTCCGCGCGCGCCACCGCATAGCGGACGGCGCCGAGAGCGATTTCGAAATCCGCAACATGAGCGAACTGCTCTCCGTGCTCACGAGCACGTCCACGCTGATGACTTCGCTCCTGCTCATAGTCGCGCTCATTTCTCTCGTGGTCGGCGGCGTCGGCATCATGAACATCATGCTCGTGTCAGTTACGGAACGCACCCGCGAAATCGGACTGCGCATGGCGGTCGGCGCCCGCTCCCGCGACATACTCGCGCAGTTTCTCGTCGAGTCGCTGCTGCTATGCCTCGCCGGCGGGCTGATCGGCATCGCCGGCGGGCGCCTCTGCTCGCTGTTCGTATCGCATCTCAAAGGCTGGCCCGTGGAGCCGTCGCTCGCCGCGATAGCCATGGCCGTTTTCGTTTCCGCCGCGATCGGCGTCGGGTTCGGGTTCTATCCCGCGTTCCGCGCCTCGCGCCTCAACCCCATCGACGCTCTCCACTATGAATGATCAATTCGTGAAAAAAATTCTTTTCGCCGCGTCTTCCGCCGTTCTGCTGCAGGGCTGCATGCTCGGGCCGGACTACGCCGCTCCGGAAACGTCGCTTCCGCTGGAGGGTTCATTGCGCGGCGCCGCGGCCGAACCCGCGTCCTCGCCGGACGCCGCCGCGATGTCGGTC
>JAZUJQ010000263.1:0-6443 GCA_045642845.1 Kiritimatiellia bacterium | reverse complement strand
TGTTCGTCGAATTGTTTTCGCCGCCGACACGGACATTGCCCGTGACGACGACATCCCCCCCGTGAAGATGGAAAACGTTGTCGTATCCGGCGCGGCACGAAGCGCCCGTGTCGCCGAGCGTCATCTTTCCGACCGTGAGCGTCGTGTTCTCCCGGGCGTCTTCGAAAACGTCGATTCTCGAAGATCTGTACAGATCGAAGCCCTGGAACATGATGTTTGAAACTTTCATCGTGGCGTTGCTGAGAACGAGTTTGCCGTCGTATCCGCTGTCGGCGCCCGAGCCCATGTCGAGCAGACCGATTTCGCAATACGAACCGTTGACGACCTCCATCCGCGCGCCGCCGACGTGCCGGTTGAGGTAAAGCGTTCCGGGCACTTTGAGCGTACCGCCGTTGTCGACGAGAATGCGCGAGGAGGTGCCGTCGGCATCGTACGAGTTCGCGAAACGTTCCGCGTTGTAAAGATTCGTGACGACCAGCGTTCCTCCGTCGACCGTGATCACTCCGCGGTTGTCACCCGCATGGAGTTCTCCGAACGTCACTTCGGAGCCGGCGCCGACGGTCAGCCGGTGCATGCCCCACTGCGACGACTGTCCCATCGCGAACGACGGAGCGCGCAGCCTGACTCCGGTCATGGAAAGCGCCGTCGGAGAGTTCCATTCGCCGCCTTTTATCTGCACGATGCCGTTGAACGCGTAATCGCCGCCGTTCAGAGCGACGCCGGCGAAATTGGTGACGACGAGCGATTTGGTTTCGATCGTTCCGGACGCCGCCACGGACGCCGAATTCGTGAAGAACGTGTTCGAATACATGCGCGGCGTGCGCCCGACGTCCCAGTTGCCGTCGGCGGTCCATTCTCCGGACGATCCTCCGATCCACGTGAAATCCCCCGGCGTGGTGTACGACGTCACGATCGTTTCTTTGATGCACGGAACGCCGTTGGTGCTGCCTTCGCAGACGAACCGGTAGAAGTATCTGGTGCCGTAGTCTATGCCGTCGGTCACGGTGAAAGAGAACGTTCCGTCTTCGGTGACGTCCCACGATTTGACCTCCGAGAGCGATTGCGCGGTCCCGCCGAAATAAAGCCGCAGTTCCACCGGATTCTGCGTGTTCAGATCGCTCACGTCGATTTGCATGGAGACGCCGTCGGTCGCGTCGCCGGACGCGGAGGGAACCGTGATCGTGAACGGATCTCCATCCTCCGCGTTCTTCAGTTTGAGGTAGACCTCGACGTATTCTTCGTCGATCTGACGTGCCGCCAGTTCGTAGTTCTCCGTGTCGTAATCGCAGGCGAAGTTCCATGCGCCCTTCGTCGCGGTTTCGAATTTCGCCTCTACCTGCGCGATCGTGCTTTTGCAACGGAAGCGCGATCCCTCGGACGAAAGCTTGACGGTCCACGGATAACTGGAATTGGTTCCTCCGAACGTCGAGAGCGGTTGGTCGGTGACAAGCATCGACCCGCCTTTGATCACGAATGCGCCTCCGGCGCTGTATTGTTCGAAATTGAACTTTTTGGCCAGATGGAGCGTGCCTCCGCCGTTCAACGACGGAACGCTCGTGTCTTTGACCGAGAACGCGGACAATATGTTCAACTCGCTGCCCGGCCGGACTATGTACCCTTGATTGCTTGCGGATTTGAGTCCGAACGCATTGGCGACGATCGTCCCGCAGTTCTCTTTGATTTCTATCTGCTTCGCGCGTATCTGGCTGCCGGTGAACGTCCAGCCGGGAGTCTTCACCGTGATCGCGTTGACCGTTCTTTCGGCGTCGATGTCGACCGTCGCGGCGTCGCCGTCGAACGTCACGGTGTCGCCGTAATCGTTGTTGGCCGGTGAAGCGACGGGCGACCAGTTTTCGGCCGTGGTGTATTTTCCGTCTCCCGCGGATCCGGTCCATGCGAGCGCCTTGGCGGAAGCCGAGACGGCCGAGAACGAAAGCGCCGCCGCGATCAAAAAAGCAGTGTGTTTCATCGTTGTTTTATGCTGGAGTTTTTTGCGAAAACGCGCCCGGCGGCAACACCGCGGACGGTGGCCAAATTGTAGCATATCGCCGCGGAAACCGCAATTTCGGTTTTATGCGCGGTCGAGCGCGGCGTGGAAACGGCGCAGATGCTCGGCGATGGGCAGCGCTGCGGCGTCGGTCTGCTCGGTTTCGCATTGAATGACGCGCAGACGCGGCGCGGAGAGGAGTTTTGGAATTATTTCGCTCCAGACGACGTTGCCGTCGCCGAAACTTCTGTGCTGATCCCAGACGGCGTTGTTGTCGTGCAGGTGGCAGTTCACCACGTGCGGCAGAACTTCGTCGAGCAGGTTCGGCTGCCATTCCGGTTCCAGGCCGCATTCTTCGAACGCGCGGCGCGTGGCGTTGTCCGGGCCGCGTTCCTTGCCTGACGTGAGATTGGCGTGTCCGGCGTCGTAGCAGACGCCGAGTTCCGTAACGGGGAAGTGCGCGACGGCGTCGAGCAGACGCGCCGCCGTGTTCGTCGGGAACCAGATGTTCTCTATGCAGATGGTGCACTTGCGCGTTTCGGCGAGCGGCAGAATCAGTTCAAGGGATTCGAGCAGTTTTGAATGAAGCAGCCCGATGTCATGCGACATCTGCGTGTTGCCGGTGTGCGACGTGAGCGTGTCGACGCCGAAAAACGAGCAGATGTCGAGCAGGAACGCATAGCGCGACGCCATCACCGCGCGCACCGCGGGATCGAGAGTGTTGAGATCCTCTTCCGGCGAGAACGGCACATGGGCGTCCGCAAAACGCATCCCCTGATTGTCGAGCAGTCGCTTCCAGCGCGAAATCTGGTGCGGGTTTTCAAGCATTTTGCGCATCAGGTCGCTGGAGAGGACTATTTCTTTCTGACCGCAGCCGGCGTAAATCGAAAGAATGTACGAAGCGTGGCGGTCGTCGAGCTGCGACAGACCCGGAATGAATTGCGAACGCGGCATCATTGCAAAAACGGATTGTTTGACGTTGTGCATTCTAGCATACAGTTGATATGTCCGCTCGTTGGGAATTCGTCGTCCGCCTGCGCCTGAAGTCCGGCGTGGAATACGCGGACAAGTACGAAATAGGATGGCGCCGCAAGGGGACGTCGACCGTGAGTTTCCGGAGGTTCTTCTAGTCCTCCGTGTTCAAACTTCAAACGCACGCGGGCGGATGTCAGACATCGAGCCAGCGGTCGAGACAGATCACCGCCACGCCGAGCACGATGAGCGCCATCATCAGCGATTTGCGTTTGAGATTGCGTTCCTTGAACAGCGCCGCGCCGACGGCGAAAGTGATCACGACCGACAGCCGCCGCATCAGCGAACCGACGGATATCGGAACGCCGGGCCGGGCTAGCCCGTTGAAGTAGAGCCAGTCGGCCAATGCGAGAGTGATGCCGACGAAAGGAATCGTCGCCCGCCATTCGAACCGGTCGCCCGCCGCCCCGAGCGCTTTCCGCACGGCCGCGATGACGACGTAGAAGACGAGCAGCCCGGTCTGAAACCAGAACTGCACGGATTCCACGGGCGCGGACTCCGACTGGAAAACGTATTTGTCGAAAAGCGACGACACCGCGCTCATCAGCATTCCGCCGACGGCGCACCAAACGGCCTTCGATCGCAGAAAGTCGACGCCTTCCGCTTTGCCCGCCCATGAAAAACCGGCGAAACCCGCGAACACCGCGGCCATGCCGATCCATTGCACGGCGGACGGTCTTTCGCCGTAAAGCAGAACCGCGGACAGAATCACGATCGCCGGCGCGGACGCGCGGATCGGCGTGGCGATCGTTATCGGCAGGGTTTTCAGCGCGCAGTACGTGAGGATCCAGCTTGTGCCGACGATGACGGATTTCACGGCGGCCAGCGTCAGCACGCGCGCGCCCGGATTCAGCGCCGCGGAAATGTCGCCGAACGCAGCGAGCGCCGCGGAATAAGCGGCCGCGCCGGCCGCGGTCGCGATTATCAGCACGGGCAGCACGGCGTTGCCGCGCACGCTCGCCTTTTTCAGCAAATCGTAGACGGCGAGCATCACCGCGCTCGCGAGAATCCAGAAAGTCCAGTCCATTGCGCTTACGGCGGACAACGCGCCGCCGCCGGCCCCGCCGATCACTCGGCGGGAGCGGATTCTTCGGCGGCCGGAGCGGTTGCGACGGGTGCGTTCGGATCTTCGTCGTTCGGCGAGACGGTCGCGGACGCGACGGAGTCGTTTTCGCCGACGTTCACGATTCTGACGCCCTTGGCGCCGCGCCCGGTTTCGCGGACCGTGTCCACGAGCGTGCGGATCACGATGCCGTTTTTCGTCATGACGAGGAGCGTGTCCGGCCACGACGGCGTTTCCGCCGAGGCATCGCCGAGATGCACGACTCCGGCGAACACGACCTTGCCGTTGCGGTCTCCGACGTCGATCGACTTGACGCCCTGGCCGCCGCGGTTGCGGAGCGGGAAATCTTCGGCGCGGTTGAGCGTGCCGTAGCCGTTCTCGACGAGGAAGAGCACGCGTGCGTCTTCGGACTTTTCGACCTTGACGACGGAAACCACGCGGTCGACGAAACCGAGTTCCTGCGAATCGTCCTCCTGGTCGGCCGCTTCGGACGCGTCTTCTTCGAGCGCCGCGCCGAACGTGACGCCGGCGAGGCGCATTCCGCGCACGCCGCGGGAGGCGCGTCCGAGCGGACGCAGCGCGGATTCGTTGCAGTGGATGGCCTTGCCGCCGGCGGAGGCGATGATGTATTCGTCCCCGCGCTCGACGAGTTCGGCGGCGACGAGTTCGTCGTCGGCGTCGATGTTGATGGCTTTGATGCCGTTGCGGTTGACGTTCTTGAACTCGGAGAGAACCGTTTTCTTCACGATGCCTTTGCGCGTCACGAAAAGAATGGCGCGGGCGTTGTCGAAGACGGGTTTCTTTTCGTTCATGGCGAAGCGTCCGGTTTCGTTCTTCGATTCATTGTCCTCGAACGCTTCGGCCGCTTCTTCGTTGGTTCCGAGCGAGACGATCTCGAGCACCCGTTCCGCCTCGCGGGCCGGAACGAGAACCTTCGCGCCGTCGATTTCCTCCTCGTGTTCCGGTTCCGCGGGCTGGAGCTGGAGGAAGTTGACGAGCGCGCGGCCGCCGGCGTCGCGGCTCGCTTCCGGGATGTCCCAGGCGCGTTCTATCGCGAAGACACGGCCGCGTGAAGTGAACGCGAGGAGCGTGTCGTGGCTCATCACCGTGCAGACGCGCCGGACGAAGTCGGCCTCTTTGAGCTTGGCGCCCGCGTATCCCTTGCCGCCGCGGTTCTGCTGGCGTATTTCGTCGATCGACGTGCGCTTGACGTAGCCGCGTTCGGTGAGCGTGACGACGCACTTTTCGTTCGGGATGATCTTGGTCATGTCGATCTCGCCGGAGGCGATTTCGATCGTGGTGCGGCGGGCGTCGCGGTCTTTCGCCTTCGTGCAGTACTTCTCCTTCATCTCCGCGCAATCGGCCTTGATGATGTTGAAGACCTCGGACGGGTTGGCGAGGATGAATTCGTAGCGCGCGATGTTCGCGAGCACTTCCTTGTATTCTTCCTCGATCTTGTCGCGGGAGAGGCCGGTGAGCTGCTTGAGGCGCATTTCGAGAATGGCCGAGGACTGGATGTCGTCCAGCCCGAAATTCTCGAGCATGCGGGCCTTGGCCTCTTCGTCCGTGCGCGAGGAGCGGATGATGTGCACGATGTCGTCGATGTTGTCGATCGCGATGCGGAAGCCCTCGAGCAGATGCGCGCGCTCCTTGGCCTTGCGCAGCAGGAACTTCGTGCGGCGCGTGATGACCTCGACGCGGTGGTCGACGAAGCAGCGCAGGAACTGCTTGAGGTTCATCACCTTCGGACGGCCGTGGTCGAGCGCGAGCATGTTCGCGCCGAATGTCGTCTGCAGCTCGGTGTGCTTGAAAAGTTTGTTGAGCACGACGTTCGGCACGGCGTCCGGCTTGAGGTCGATGACGATGCGGACGTCGTCTTTGGAAAGATCGCGCGCGTCGGCGATGCCTTCGATCACCTTGTCGTCCGCGAGCTGGCCGATGTGGGCGAGCAGTTCGGCTTTGTTGATGCCGTAGGGGACTTCCGTGACGACGATGCGCGGGTAGCGCGCGTTCTTTTCCGTGCCTTCGGTTTCGATCTGCGCCCGGGCGCGGACCACGAGCGAGCCGCGCCCGGTCGTGTACATGTCCTTGATCGGTTTGGTGCCGCAGATGATGCCGCCGGTGGGGAAGTCCGGACCCTTCACGAACTGCATGAGCTCGGGAATGGTTATGGCGGGATTGTCGACGAGCGCCGTGATCGCGTCCAGCAGTTCCGTGAGGTTGTGCGTGGGGATGTTCGTCGCCATGCCGACGGCGATGCCCATCGAACCGTTGAGCAGCAGGTTCGGAAGTTTCGCCGGAAGGACGGTGGGTTCGACGAGCGTGCCGTCGTAGTTCGGCACCATGTCGACCGTTTCCTTG
>JAZUJQ010000262.1:0-3928 GCA_045642845.1 Kiritimatiellia bacterium | reverse complement strand
AGGGATAGTCGTCCGTGAAGAAGTAGGAGCAGTTGCCCGGGATGTCGCTCCAGAACTTCGTGCGGATCTGCAGCTGATCGACGAGCATATCCATGTCGAAGCCGTCCGGCACCGCGAGTCCCGCGGCGGCGAGCCGCTTGTCGAGCTCGGCGCGGTAGGTTTCCCTCGGCGTGCGGCGGATGTACTCGCCGTTCATCCACTGGAGCTTCTTCAGATCGAACTTGGCGGCGGTCACGTGCACCTTCTCGATGTCGAAGAGCTGGATCATCTCCTCGCGCGTCAACACCTCGCGCTCGTCGCCGGCGTTCCAGCCGAGCAGCAGCAGATAGTTGAACAGCGCCTCGGGCAGATAGCCCTGGTCGCGGAACTCGCCCACGAACGCCGCGCCGTCGCGCTTCGAGTAGGGCTTGCCCTGCGCGTTGACGATCATCGACAGATGCCCGTACTTCGGCGGTTCGGCCCCCAGCGCGCGGAAGAGTTCAAGGTGCTTGAAGGTGTTCTCGACGTGGTCGTCGCCGCGGATGACGTGGGTGACGCCCTGGTCGATGTCGTCCACCACGTTGGCCAGATGGAAGATCGGCGAGCCGTCGGAGCGCACGATCGCGAAATCCTGCAGGTCCTCGGCCTTCTTTTCCATGCGGCCCTTGACGATGTCGTCGTACGCGACGACGCCTTCCTTGGGCATGCGGAACATCACGACTTTGCCGGTCTTGCCGTCGCGCGAGGTTTTCTCGCACTCGTAGGCGCGACCGCTCGCGAGGAGCTGTTTCACGCAGTCGAGATGCCGCTGCAGGTTCTTCGTCTGGTACACGGCCGGCTCGTCGTAATCGAGCCCGAGCCATTCCATGCATTCGAGCAGCGCCTGGATCGCCTCCGGCGTGGAACGCTCGAGGTCCGTGTCCTCCACGCGCAGCAGGAATTTGCCGCCGACGTGGCGCGCGTAGAGCCAGTTGTAGATGGCGGCGCGGATGTTGCCGATGTGCACCTTGCCCGTGGGCGAAGGCGCGAAACGCACGCGGATGTCACTCATTGGAACACCTCAAAGTTTCGTTTGGATTTTTTCGTTCGCGGCGATCACCTTGTCGCGCAGCGTCTGTTTGCGGGCCCGCAGTTTCGCCGCGAGCTCCGGATCGGAAAGCGCGAGGATCTCGGCCGCGAGAATCGCCGCGTTCGCCGGCCCCGAAGAGGACAGCGCCACGGTCGCCACGGGGATGCCCGACGGCATCTGCACGGTGGCGAGAAGCGCGTCGAGTCCGTTGAGCGCGCCGCCGGCGACGGGGATCCCGATCACCGGAAGGGTCGTGCCGGCGGCCAGCACGCCGGCCAGATGCGCGGCGCCGCCCGCCGCGGCGATGATCACCTTTAGCCCGCGCTCCTCCGCCGTGGCGGAGTACTCGTGGGCAAGTTCGGGAGTGCGGTGCGCGGACATCACGCGCACTTCGTGGGGAATGCCGAATTCGTCGAGCTGCTGATGCGCTTTTTCGACGAGCGGCCAGTCGGAATCGGACCCCATCACGAGGCCGACGATCGGTTTGTCGTTCATGACGTTCTATTCTAGCACAATTGAAAGGAAATCATCCGAAGCGTATGTCGTCGAGCGAGGCGACGCGCAGATCGGCGGGAGACACGTCCTGCGCCGGGGCTTCGGGTCGCACCAGCGCCACGGTGAACATCCCCGCCGCCTTGCCCGCGCGCACGCCCGCCGCGGAGTCTTCGAGCACCATGCACTTTTCCGGCGGCACGCCCAGTTTGCGCGCGGCGAACAGGAAGCCGTCGGGCGCTGGTTTGCCGACCGGCACGTCCTCGGCCCCGACGATGAACGCGAAATGTCCGAGCAGACCGTACCGGGCGAGAACGTCGGTTATCGAGCCTCGGCACGACCCCGACACGATCGCGCACGGTTTGGCCGCCGACGCGCGGCGGATGAATTCCGCGGATCCGGGAATGAGCAGATTCCGCGAATTCGCCGCGCCGCTGTAGTACGCGTCGAGCTTCACGGAAAGCGCGCCGTTGCCTATCGCTTCGTCGGGAAACTTCGCGGCGACGTCGGCGTAAATCGAATTCCACGAACGGCCGAGGACTATGCGCCGGGCTTCGGCGAACGACATCTCGTGCCCGTCGCGCGCGAGCATTTCGCAAAGCGCGTGGCACCACAGATCCTCGGTGCTGAAGATCGTGCCGTCCATGTCGAAAAGAAAAGCTTCGGGATTCATTCAACTGTTTTCCGGTTTTCACCGCCGGCCTGAGCCGTCCGGCGACGGCTGCGGCGGGATTGCGTTCGGCGCGGGCTGAGCCGCCGGCGTGGGTTTGTTCGGAGGCGCGGCGAACGCGGCCGTGGCGAACGGCGAGACCGCGAGGCGGCCTTCGCGCCAGTCGCGCAACGCGTCCATGCGCGCCTTGAAACGGACTTCCATGCCGAATCCGGCGGGCGTGTAGTAGCGGCGGTGCGCGATCGCATCTGGCAGACACGTCATGCGGGCGATTTTGTCCTCGTTGCCGTGCGCGTATTCGTATCCTTCGCCGTAGTGGAGTTCGCGCATGAGGCGCGTCGGGGCGTTGCGGATGTGCAGCGGCACCGGCTCGGCCATGCGTTCCTGCGCGTCGCGAGCCGCGGCCGCGTATCCGGCGTCGAGAGCGTTCGACTTCGGGGCGAGCGAAAGATAGACGACGATCTGCGCGAGCGCGAGTTTGCATTCGGGCATGCCGATGTTGTGGCACGCCTCCCACGCGGCGTTCGCGAGAAGCAGCGCGTTGCAGTCCGCCAGCCCCACGTCCTCCGTCGCGAAACGGATGCAGCGGCGGGCCACGTAAAGCGGATCCTCGCCGGCTTCGAGCATGCGCGCGAGCCAGTACATCGCGGCGTCCGGATCGGAATTGCGCATCGACTTGTGCAGCGCGGAAATGATGTTGTAGTGCTCCTCGCCGTTCTTGTCGTAAAGCAGCGCTTTGCGGTTGATGCATTCGGCCAGGACCTCGTCCGTGACCGTAGGCACGCCGTCCACGCTTCCGGCGTTGGCGATCGCCGTTTCGAGCGTGCCGAGCGCATTGCGCGCGTCGCCGTTCGAAAACACCGCTATTTTGCGCAGCACGTCGTCGCTCACGACGATCGGCACGCCGCCGTAGCCTTTCGGACTTTCCAGCGCCCGCCGCATGAGCGACACGAGCGCGTCTTCGTCCAGCCCGTTGAGCACGAACACCTTGCAGCGCGAAAGCAGCGCCGAATTCACTTCGAACGAAGGGTTTTCCGTCGTCGCCCCGATGAGGATGATGCTGCCCTGCTCCACGTACGGCAGGAACGCGTCCTGCTGCGCTTTGTTGAACCTGTGGATTTCGTCGATGAAAAGCACGGTCCTGATGCCGAGCCGGCGCGCCTCCTCCGCGCGCGCCATTATCTCCTTGATTTCCTTGATGCCGCTCGTGACCGCGCTGAACGTTATGAACTCCGCCTTGGTGATGTTGGCGATGACGTTCGCGAGCGTGGTCTTGCCGACGCCCGGAGGCCCCCACAGGATCATCGACGGGATCTTGTCGCTCTCGATCATCTGCCGGAGCAGTCTGCCCGGGCCGATGAGATGGTCCTGGCCCACGAACTCCGCGAGCGTGGACGGACGCATCCTGCTGGCCAGCGGCTGCGTGGCGGCCGAGTTGGCGTCGTCGTCGAAAAGCGTTTTGTCCCGTTTCGCCATTTCAGAGCGTGAACTTCGCGTGAGCCGGATCGGCGGTCATCGATTTGACAAGCGCCTTGAGCCCGTCGGCCGACGCTTTCGGACACACCAGCGTCGCGTCCGCCGTGTGAACCACGACGAGATCCGAGGCGCCGAACAGCGCCACGACGTGGTTCTTCTGCACGTTCGCGACGGTGTTGCCGGCGGCGGCGAGCGTCACGACGTCCCCGTGCACCGAGTTTCCGCCCCCGTCTTTCGCGCAA
>JAZUJQ010000261.1:0-6269 GCA_045642845.1 Kiritimatiellia bacterium | reverse complement strand
CTCGGCGTCGCGGATGGTGATTTTGACGCTGCCGGGACGCGCGTTGACGTCGGTAGGACGGATGCACTCGTGCGCCTGCTGCTGCCCTTTTTCCTTCTTCGTGACGTAGCCGTTCGGCGCGGAATATTCTTTGCCCCACGTCGCGCACACGAACGTTTCGGCGGCATCCTGCGCGAACTTCGAAACGGTGGGCGCGTCGCTGCGGATGTAGGTGATCAGACCGGCTTCGTAAAGCCCTTGCGCCAGACGCATCGTGGTCTCGGGGGAATAGTGCAGCACGTTCGACGCGGCCTGCTGCATCGTGGAGGTCTTGAACGGCGGATACGGTTTCGAGGCTTCGCTCGACGTCGAAATGTCGGACACGGCGTAGGACGCCGACGACAGGAACTTCTCGACCGCAGCGGCCGTGGCCTCGTCGCGGATTTCCGACTCGCTGCCGTCGGCCTTTCCGCCCCGGAACTCCTTGAGACGGGCGGGGAACACGGCGGCCGGGTCGCCCTTTTTCGAGAGCTTGACGATGTAATTCCAGTACGTCACCGGTTTGAACGCGCGGATTTCGTCCTCGCGCTCGCAGATGATGCGGAGGGCGACCGACTGCACGCGGCCCGCGGAAAGCGAATTGCCGGACGCCGCGCGGATGTCGGCCTTTTTGAGACGCGGAGAAACCTTCCAGCCGACGAAACGGTCGAGCAGACGGCGCGCCTGCTGCGCGTCAACCATCGCGGTGTTGATGTCGTGCGGCGCGGCGAAAGCCGCTTTCACCGCGCCCGCCGTGATTTCGTGGTATTCCACGCGGCGCACGGTCTTCTTCGCGTACGCGGAGCCGAGACGGTCGCGCAGGACTTCGTTCAAGTGCCAGGCTAACGACTCCCCTTCGCGGTCAGGGTCGCTCGCGAGATAGATTTCGTCGGCGTCCGACGCGGCTTTGACGATCTGAGCGACGCGGTCGACCTTGTCGTCCGGAATGACGTACTCCGGCTCGAAATGCTTCTCGTCGTCGGAAATTCTGATGCCGAGCTTGTTCTCCGGAAGGTCGCGGATGTGACCCACGGAGGCGATTACGGTGTAGTCCGGCCCCAGAATGCGCCCCACGGTGTGGGCCTTGGCCGGAGATTCTACGATGACGAGTTTTTTCATTTCAATTGGTTCAAACGAGTCTTGACACGATCGCATCGACGACGCCTTCGATCGGAAGCGGCGTGGTGTCTATCACGATCGCGCCTTCCGGCACCTTGAGCGGCGCGGTTTTGCGCGTGGAGTCGATGCGGTCGCGGTTGAGAAGAGAAGCCTTGACCTGCTCTTTGTTCTGGGCGAAACCCTTCGCCTCGTTCTCCCGGAGACGGCGCGCCGCGCGCTCGTCGGGATCGCAGTCGAGGTAAAAACGGTTGGGGGAATCCGGGAACACGACCGAGCCGATGTCGCGGCCTTCCACGATGATGTCCCCCAGATTCTTCATGTCGCGCAGCCACTGCGTGATGCGGGCGCGCACCTCCGGCACCGCCGAGACGGGACTGACGTGGGCGTTGACTTCCGGCGTGCGGATTTTGTCGCCGAACTCTTCGCCTTTCCACTCGTACGCCACGCGGCTGCCCTTGATGACGAAATCGGGCTTCACGTCCCGCGCGAACTCCGCCACGGCGGACGGTGAATCCGTGTCCACGCCGGCTTCGAGCGCAAGATACGTCATGATGCGGTAGAGCGCGCCGGAATCGACGTAAAGCACGCCCGTCTTCTCCGCGATGCGGCGGCTGACCGTGGACTTGCCCGACCCTGCGGGACCGTCAACGCAAATCACTTTTCCCATTTCTCTTTCTCCGTGCGTCACTTGGCGTTCACGAACCGGCGGAAGTACTCGATGGTCTTCGGAAGACCTTCGGCGAGTTTGATCCTGGGCTCCCAGCCCAGCAGCTCCTTGGCGAGCGAAATGTCCGGCTTGCGGCGCTTGGGATCGTCTTTCGGAAGCGGCTCCTGGATGATCTTGCTCTTGCTTTCGGGAAGGAACTCGAGGGTGAGTTCCGCCAACTCCTTGATGGTGAATTCGCCGGGATTGCCGATGTTGAGAACCGGCACGGCGATGTTGTGATCCGCGAAAAAGCGGTCCATTTTCGCGCGGGGAAGAGCCATGTAGATCTGCACGGCGTCCAGAAGGTCGTCCACGTACTGGAAAGAACGGGACTGTCCGCCCGAGCCGTAGATCGTGATGTCCTTGTTCTGCAGCGCCTGCATGATGAAGTTGGACACCACGCGGCCGTCGTGCGGATGCATGTACGGACCGTAGGTGTTGAAAATGCGTATCATGCGCACGTCCACGCCGTACTGGCGGAGATAGTCGGCGCAGATGGCCTCGGCGGCGCGCTTGCCTTCGTCGTAGCAGCTGCGGATGCCGATCGTGTTCACGTGACCCCAGTACGATTCCGGCTGCGGATGGACGTCCGGATCGCCGTAAACTTCCGATGTGGAGGTGTGGAACACGCGCGCCTTGGTCTTGAGCGCCAGATCGAGCGTGTTCATGATGCCCAGAAGCGACGTCTTTATGGTCTCGACCGGATTGTGCTGGTAGTGAATCGGCGACGCGGGGCACGCGAGATTGTAGATTTCGTCGAACTGACCCCAAAACGGCTGCGTCACGTCGTGGATGAGGAACGTGAAACGCGGATTGTCGAGCAAATCGTAGATGTTCGACTTGCTGCCTGTGAACAGATTGTCAAGAACCGTGACTTCGCACCCTTGCGCGAGCAACCGGCGCGCGAGCTGCGAGCCGATGAATCCGGCGCCGCCGGTTATGAGACATTTTTTGGTAAGTCCTGTCATTTTTTGACTCCGTTTGATACGCAACGAGCGCAGTCTACGGAAAAGAAAAAACGGTGTCAAATGGGTTGCGCGCGCACGCGCCCGAGCGCGTAAATCGCCGTCGGCCGACGGATCGCACTATGCGGAATTATCAGAGAAATCCGTTCTTGCACCGTAATGTTCAGACGGGTGAACGCCGGCCGCTCCGGACCGCGGAACACGGCAAACACGATGGTACCGTCATGAAAACACCATCATACGGACGAAACCCGCGACTGCCGTTCCGCCTGCGGTTCACTGGCCGGAAACACGCCCTTCGCTCTTCCCTCTCCGGAACGCGGACGCCGGCTCCATCGATTCGGGATGCTTCCGGTAATAGGCGCGAAGCTTGTTGCGCAAAGCGAGGCGCAGCTTCGGCCGGATCAGGCCGAGCTCGTCGAGACGCAGTATGAACGATTCCGCCGAAACGCCGAAATAGGATTTGAGCGGAATGACGTTGTCGATCGTCCATCCGTCGGCCGCGACACCGGCGGCGGCCGCGCAGGTGCGAACCGTCGGGCCCGGCATCAGAAACGTCGCCGTGAAGTCGGTCAGAAAGCGGTGCTGGTCGAGCGACTCGTCGAGACGCACGCCGAGAGATGCGTAAAGCACCGCCGAACCCAGTTCGTAGACGAGACGGTAAAGCCGCCTTTCCGGGGTCGAGCCGGAATCCAGCACGACGACCGGAGACTTGCGCTCCGCATCCCAGTAGGAAACGCTGCCGACGGACTTCGCGAGCTTCGTCTCGAGAACCCGGACTCCGCGGAAACGCAACGCGGACTTCAGATCGCCCACGGGGGCGGTGCCGAGCCCCAGCTCGACGCGCAGCTCCTCGGCCAGAGATGAACCCGCGCCCTCGCAACGATTGGCGCCGCGGTTCCAGACAAGCGTGCAGACCGACGCCACCGGCGACGCGCCCGACGTCTCCGCGGATTCCGCGGCGATCGCACGGAGCGCCTTCGCACCGTCGCGTTCGAACGCGGAGCGGATCTGAATGTACCGGTTTTTTCCCGACGGTTCATCGGACGGGGCGGCTTCGGGGCCCTTCGCCTTCTCCGGATGTTTCGGCTTCATGCCGTAAAACAACTCGGGAATCGTCGAATCCAGCGCCGCCGCGATCCGCTCGACCATGTTGAACGACGGATTCGTCCGCCCGTTCTCGATCTGACACAGCTGCGCCGACGCGATTTCGGCGCGCCGGGCGAGCTCGAACTGTTTGATTCCGCGGGCCGCACGCGCGGCCTTGATGAGTTCTCCTATGTTCGTCATGCCCCCATGATATCAAAGGACATTCAACGGAACAACAGCTTTGTCTGCAATGAATTTATGTTTTTGTAAACCGATGCGGCGACGGCCTCAAGCGGTTGTCGCCGTCAGAAAAACTTCAGGCCTCCGACGTCTTCGGTCGCGCCTTCTTCTTCTGCGGCCCGCAACGCGCTCATGAAGTTGCCCTCGGAATCGGGTTCGTCGATCAAATCCGGTGATTTGAGATACCGCGCCAACGCTTCCCACGGAACCAGAACATCCGTATTTCCGTCAAAATATCCGCTGAGTTCATATTCATTGTATGTCCAAACGATTCCGTTCGCCACAATCATGAAATTTTCCGTAAGGCAAGGATTGCAGCCGTCGCCCCGCCCGTCTTCGCCGGCGTATTCCTCGTACGTGGACGCAACCTCGTTCGTCATGTGACTGCGGATATAATCGCTCGTCTCCGGATTCCGCGCGATAAAAAAGCGGATGATATTCGCTACGGAAAGATAATTCTTGCGGTCTATCAGATCCGAAACCGCTATTCGTCGGCCGAGAGAGCGGCTGTAAGTGCCGTTCCAATACCAACAGTCGGGATGTGCTCCGCCGAAGTACGTGAATGCACTGGCCCGGCAGCTGAAATACTTCGCGCTGTCCCACGTTATTTCACTGTTCAGATTCAAATCCCAGCCGGCATTTAGTGGATCCTCCTCGCCGGCGGCTTTCTTCGCCGCATACTGGGCCTGATTCTGTTTGAACGCACTGAAAAACTCATCGACCACATCGCGGAAGCCGCTGTTCGGTTTGAAATCGGCGTGAAAACCACAATGCCACACCCGCGAAATGTTGTCCTCGGCGAACGCACGGAGATCCTTGTCCAACGGAATGTACAAAGCGCCGTTCGCCACCGCCGAAAAAGGACTCTCCCCGAACCTTTCGGTTTTTGAAAAATGGATGAAATCCAACTGAACTGCATCGTATTCGAAAGGTTCCTCCTTCCGGCATCCCGACGCCGACGCAAGCACCGCCGCAAAAAACAGTGAAACGGAAATCCGTTTGACCGTCGCAACGACGCGCCCCGCGCCGCTCGAATCCGAATCCCCCCGGCGGTCCATCGCCCGGGAATGAGAAATCGTCGCATTTTTCATGATTTTGTTATGAACGCTGAAGTTGTTAACGCATTTCTTCGACTTGCTCTTGGCTGTAGATACGAGTTTCTTCTGACATCGGCAACGTTCCATGGAAATACGGGAAACGTCGTGAACAAAGTACTTTCTTCCACTCTTTAACATCAAGGTCGTAATATGAAACATCCGCAGAAACAACCAGCCAATACCACCCATGAAACGAACCTACATTCCAAGTCAATTCAACGGACGTACTGCTGATCGGAGTTTTTGAAACGGAAAATTCAAGCGGTTTCCCGTCAGCGACATACATGATCTCCCAATTTGTCACGACAATATCGTCCACCTTGGATTTTGGACCGAAAATACGATAGATGCACGAACGACCATCATTGCCAGACCCGGCATCGGCAATCATCCAGCCGTTTAAATCGGATGACGTCCGAATGTTCCTTGACACCCCGAAAGCACCACCGCTCAAATAATCATCACGTCCAAACCCGTAACGCTCGGAATTCTTAAGTGGGCTCGTTTTAGACATTTCGGGAACCAAACCCGACAATGCATCTCTCAATGCGTCTTCGTCGGTCGAACCGTTGTGCGCAGGTGTCACGTCGGCATTGACCGAAGACTGAATCTCAGCAGCAGAATTCAACGGTGAATCCCTCAACTCATCTTTGTCTGGCGAACCATTGCTCGCAGGCGTCCCGTAGGCATTAAGCGGTTTCTGAATTCCATAAACCGAATTCGACGGAGAATTCCTCAACGCACCTTTGTCAGACAAACCATTGCGCGCGGGCACCACGCCTGCATTGACCGGAGACCGAATCTCAGCAACAGAATTCGACGGTGAATCTCTCAATGCTCCCTCGTCAGACAAACCGTTGCGCGCGGGTGACAAGTCGGCATTGACCGGAGACAGAATCCCAGCAACAGAATTTGACGGTGAATCTCTCAATGCTCCCTCGTCAGACAAACCGTTGCGCGCGGGTGACAAGTCGGCATTGACCGGAGACAGAATCCCAGCAACAGAATTTGACGGTGAATCTCTCAATGCTCCCT
>JAZUJQ010000260.1:0-4335 GCA_045642845.1 Kiritimatiellia bacterium | reverse complement strand
CCTTTTCGGCGGCGGACATTTCAGCCACCGGCGCGGGCGACATCGCGCCCGCCGCCGCCGCGCCCGGAGGATTCGCCAGAAGCGCGCGCATCTTCGCGATCGCCGCGAAATCGAGCGACGCGACCTGATCGAGCAGCGCGGAGCGCGCCGCGGCGTCCAGCCTGTCGTAGAACCTGAGAACGTGCCCCTGGCCGTTGGCCTCGAGAACCGAAACCGCTTCTTCGTGATTCATGCCGTCACCCCGTTATTTTCCGCTTGAAGAAATCGCTCCGAACCTGCAGACCTGCGCGCAGACGTCGCACCCGATGCAGAGGGAAGGATCGATGCGCGACTTGAAACGGTCGCCCTTGGGCTCGCCGCGGACGATCGCCGGGCAGCCGAGTTTAAAGCACATTCCGCAGGCCATGCACTTGTCCGCGTCGATGACGTACGGAACCGCGCCGACCGCTTTTTTGGCGGCGATGACGCAGGACCCGTAGGCCACGACGACGGAAGTTTCGCCGCAATCGAGCTCTTCGGCGAGCGTCGACTCGAGTTCCGAAAGATCGTAGGCGTTCACCTCGCGGACGCGCTTCACGCCGAGACCGCGCGCGACGTCGGCGATCGAAGTGGCGATCGTGTCCTCGCCGAGGATCGTTTTGCCGGTGCCGGGATTCGGCTGATGCCCGGTCATGCCGGTGATGCGGTTGTCGAGCACTACGACCGTGACCGCGCCCTTGTTGTAGAGCACGTCGAGCAGTCCGGTCATGCCGGAGTGGAAAAACGTGGAATCGCCGATCACGGCCGCGAGACGGCCGGTGTAGCCGGCCTTGCGCATTCCGAAAGCCGTGCCGATGGACGCGCCCATGCAGATCACGGAATCGACGGCCGAAAGCGGCGGCGCGACGCCGAGGGTGTAGCACCCGATGTCGCCGGTCACGCGCGCCTTGAGTTTGGCGAGAGTGTAGAAAACGCCGCGGTGGCCGCAGCCGGCGCACAGAGCCGGCGGACGCGCGGGAAGCGCCTGCGGCGCGGCGGGTCCTGCCGCGGCGGCGTCGCCGAAAAGTTCGGCACGGAGTTCGCGCAGACGGTCGACGTTGAGTTCGAAGATGCGCAGTTCCGTGCCGTACTCGCGCACGTTCTTCACGCCGGCGAGGACGACGGCGTCGTGCAGCACGGGATCGAGTTCCTCGACCACGGCGACCTCGCCGCACGACGCGGCGAATTCGCGCACTTTCTTTTCGGGAAGAGGATTGGAAAAGCCGATTTTGAGAACCGCGCACTCGGGGAACACCTCGCGCACGTACTGGTACGCGACGGCCGAAACGATGAAACCGATCCTGCGGTCGCCGTCTTCGACGACGTTGTACGGGCTATTCTCCGATTCCTCGCGCATCGCCGCGAGGCGCGCTTCGACCGCCAGACGCATCACGCGCGCGTTGGCGGGCGCGGCGACGTTCTTCTTCGGGTTCTTTTCATACACCTTCGGAGCGAGCGCCGGACGCGTGAAATCCCCGAGATCCACGAGCGAAGCCGAATGCGACGAGCGCGTCGTCATGCGGATGAACACGATCGACCCCGTGCGCTCGGAAAGCTCCCACGCGCCTTTGGTCATGTCGAACGCCTCCTGCGCGTCGGCCGGTTCGAGCACGATCGCGCGGGCGAACTTTTCGAGCACGCGGTTGTCCTGCTCGTTCTGCGAGGAATGCATGCCCGGATCGTCCGCCGAAACCACGACGAGACCGCCGTGGACGCCGACGTAGGTGTACGTCATGAGCGGATCCATCGCGACGTTCAGACCGACGTGCTTCATGCATACCAGCGCGCGTGCGCCGGCGATCGACGCGCCGATGCCGATTTCCATCGCGACCTTTTCGTTCACCGACCATTCGCAGGATATCTCTCCTTTGAACTTCGCGATGTTTTCGAGGATTTCCGTGCTGGGAGTGCCCGGATACGCCGACGCCACGCGGCAGCCGGCCGCGAACGCGCCGCGCGCGACGGCTTCGTTGCCTGAAAGGAATTGTTTCATGGATTTGCCTTTAATTGAAATGAATCGTGATTCTGCACGTCGCGGTCAGCGTCTGGACGCCGGTCGCCGTGCAGGTGACGTCGACGGTGACCGTCCGCCCCGCGTACGCCCCGGAACCCGTCGGCTCGAACGCCGTGGACGTCCCGGACGAAGACGAAAGCGAACCGTAATTCGTCGGCGTCGCCTTCCACTTGAAAACGTATCCCGGAAACGCGTCGGCGTTGGTGACGTTGAGCGGAACGAACGACGATTCGCTGCCGGAGACGTTGATGTCGACTTCGGAGGTGTTGAGTTTGAGCGCGGTCGACGTCTGCCCGCCGCCGGACGACGTTCCGCCTCCGGAACCCGTCCCTCCGCCCGACGGAGTTCCGCCGCCGGCCGACGCGCCGGGGACGTTGCCGTTGGCGTCGGTGTAACCTTCGGACGTTTCGCACCCCGCCATCGCCGCCGCGAACACCGCGACGACGGCCAAAGCCATGCAGGTCTTGAAGCGGATCATGCACGCCTCCGCGGTTTCAGCGGTGTTCGATCTGGAACGTGACGCGGTAGTTCGCCGCGCCGTTCGTGTTGGACGGCATGCCCGCGGCCGTGGCCGTGACGGTCTGCGTGACGTTCGTGACGTCGTCGGCGGCGGTGTACTTCACCTCGCGCCCCACGGTCGACGACAGCTTGCCGTAGTCCGCGTTGGACAGCGTCCAGACGAAAGAATCCCAGCCGGAGGCTTTCAGCGTGACGGTGCCGCCGGGACCGACGGAGTTCGAGGAGGCGGAACCTGAAACGCCGCCGTACGTGTCCGCGGATTCGCAACCGACGATGCAAAACACCGCGCACGCCGCGATGAGGGAAAACAGAAGTTTTTTCATGGCGATTTCCAATCAAATCCAGTGCCGGGAATCCTATCAAAACCGCCGCCGCCCCGCAAATGCCGGAGACGGCCGCCGACAAAACAATCCCGCCGAAAGTCTGCGGCTGCGAGCCGTGAAACAAGTCGGAGCGGTAGCGTAGCATGTTTGCCGGACGTCGGATTTTTTTCAACACGCGCTCCAGCCACCAGCGCCTTTGCCACCGCCGTCCTGCTCGTCCTACCCGTCCTGCTTGTCATAACCCGACGTGCGCGCCGCGCGCCCTCTGCCTGACGGATGCGCCGTTTTATTCCGCGATTTTCCCGCGCAACTTTACCGTTTTTCCGTTTTCCGCTAGAATACGCGCGCATTTGAAACACCGTACAGCGGAAAATCAACATGCCTCAATTCAGATCATTCACGGTCGCCCCCAAGGTGCCGGACAATCTCTCGTTTCTCACCGAACTCGCCGGCAACGTCTGGTGGTGCTGGAACACGGAAGCCACGAATCTCTTCCGCCGCATCAATCCGACGATGCTGCGCGACCTTGAGTTCAACCCCGTCCGCCTGCTCTCGCACGTCGGGCAGGACCGTCTCGAAGAACTTTCGAAGGACGCGTCGTTCCTCGCCCACATGAACGCCGTGAAAGCGGAGTTCGACAAAAACGTCCGCAAATCGCGCAACTGGAAGACTCCGGGCGCCACCGATTACCGCTGCATCGCGTATTTCTCGATGGAGTTCGGTCTGCACGAATCGATCCACATCTATTCCGGCGGCCTCGGAATCCTCGCCGGCGACCATCTCAAGAGCGCGTCGGACCTCGACATCCCGCTCGTCGGCATCGGCCTGCTCTACCGCGAAGGCTATTTCGACCAGGAGCTCAACGGCGACGGCTGGCAGATCGAAGCGTATCCGGAAAACGACGTCCACCGTCTGCCCATCACGCGCTGCACGGACAAGAACGGAGCGCCGCTGCTTCTCTCCGTGCCGCTCGCGGACGGCACGCTGCATTTCACCGCGTGGAAGCTGCCCGTCGGCCGCATCCCGCTGATCCTGCTCGACACGAACATCCCCGAGAATCCGCCGGAGCTCCGCGCGGTCACCGGCCGTCTTTACGGCGGCGACAAGCTCAACCGTCTCCGTCAGGAAGTGCTGCTCGGCATCGGCGGTCTGCGCGCCGTCCAGGCGCTCGGATACGAGGTCGCCGTGTCGCACATGAACGAAGGCCACGCCGCGTTCCTCGGCCCCGAGCGCATCGCGCAGATGATGCGCAAAGGCCTTTCCTTCGAAGAGGCCTGCGAATTCTGCCGCCGCTCCTCCGTCTTCACGACGCACACCCCGGTGCCCGCCGGCAACGAGACTTTCCACCTCGGGCTCCTCTGGCCCGAGCTCGAAGCCATCGAGCGCGAAGGCGGCCTGCCCGCCGAGACGATCAAGGAAATGGGCCGCGCCCCCGGCGAAAAGAACGACGAGCTCTCGATG
>JAZUJQ010000259.1:0-1564 GCA_045642845.1 Kiritimatiellia bacterium | reverse complement strand
AAATCGGGTCGATCGCGGTCGAGTAATTCTTCCTTTCCGTTCTTTTTCAAATCCCGTGCGCGCCGAACCGGCGGTGCGGAGCGCGGACCATTCGGCGGAGCGGTGGCGGGAGCGCCACGGATCGGAGTTTTGAACGGCGCCGCGTCAGCGGTTCATTCGACCTCGGCGACGAAAGCGGCTTCGATGAGGCGGTTGAGGTTCGCGTTGCGGACCTCTTTGGTCGGCGCTCCCATCATGACGAGCACCACGCGGTGTCCGGCGCGTTTCACGGTGGCGGCGATCGAGAACCCGGCGTAACGGGTCCAGCCGGTTTTAAGGCCGTCGCACCCCGCCGTCTTCTGCTGGAGAAGCGGATTGTGCGTGCGCATTTCCAGACGGCCTTTGCCGGGCGCGGCGTTCGGACGGAAAATCCTGAAATCGGCGCCGGTGTAGGCGAAAATGTCGGGATGTTTGCACAGTTCGGCGCAAAGGATCGCCATGTCGCGCGGGGTCGTGACGTCGAATTTGCCGCCGGGGGCGTCGGGCGGGAGACCGTTCACGGACGTGAAACGCGTGTTGACCATGCCGAGCTCTTTCGCGCGCTTGTTCATGAGCGCGACCATCGCTTCGCACGACCCCGCCACGTGTTCGGCGAGCGCCACGGCGGCGTCGTTCGCGCTCTGGATCATCAGCGCGTAAAGCAGTTCCTCCACCGGAAACGTTTCCTTCGGATCGAGCCAGACCTGGGAGCCTCCGGTTTTGTACGCGCGCACCGAAACGGGCACGGAATCCGTGAGCTTGACTTCGCCGGCTTCGATCTTTTCCTGGATGATGAGCAGATCCATCAGCTTGAGCGTGCTCGCGGGAAGAGCGACGGCGTCGGCTTTGTCCTCGAAAAGAATGCGGCCTGAATCCGCATCGAACGCAATGGCTCCGATGTACGGATCGATCGCCTGCGTCGTGACGTTCTTCGCTTTCACGGCGACGGCGTCGAGTTCCGCCTGCGTGCGGACGACCGCGACCGTTTTCGCAAGTTCCGCGGTCGGGTTTTTCGGGGCTTGTTCAACGGCGGCCTGTTCGGCGGCGGCCGCAGCCGCCTCGGCGACCGACGGACCTGCGGGCGGCAGGGGCGCGGTGTTTTCCTTTTTGCCGCAGGAAGCGGCGAGCAGGCAGAACGAAAGAAGAACCAAAACGGCGTTGCGTGACATGTTCAAAAGTGAAGTTTCGTGTATTGCGGATGCGGTCGATTATAACTGAAAAAACGGAAATGTTGCATTCGGCGCGGCGATCCGCCCGGCGACGCTTTGCGGAGCGCGGCAAAGGCGCCTGGTCGAGAAACTCCGACGGCTGGCAAACATGCTCCGCGGCGCACAGCCGCAGACTTTCGGCGCGATTGTTTTGAACATCACTGCAATTTTCCGATCGCAAAGAATCTCATGTCTCGGGTCCCGTGTCTCATGTCCTGAAATTGACGAGGACGGGAGACGCGAGACGCGAAACGCGAGGCGGAAAACGCGCAGGTTGCCACGGCGCGGGATGAAAAATGGGGGATGCGGCGTCCCGCCGCGTCACATCCGATGGCTCG
>JAZUJQ010000258.1:0-2347 GCA_045642845.1 Kiritimatiellia bacterium | reverse complement strand
GACGGCGGCGCGTACGACGGCGCCACGGTGCCTCTGGCGCCGCATGCGACGCTGTCCGCGCGCGCGTCGCTGTTCCTGACGGAAAAGCTGGCGGTCCGTGCCGGAGCCCGGTTCGTTTCCGGTGAACGCAAAGGCGGGGATTTCGGGAACACGCAGGGCCGCGTCGGCTCGCACGTCGTCGCCGACACGGCGCTTTCGTACGGGATCGAAGACGAAGATCCGTTCACGCTGACCGTTTCGTGCGACAACGTTTTCGACGAAGATTACTGCGACTACGTCGGCTGGAGCGAATCCACCGGCTCGTATTTCTACCCCGCCTCCGGACGGACGTTCTCGGTCAGGGCGACCGTTTCGTTTTAGTTCGTCCATCATACGGACCGACGCATGAACCGCAAAACGCTGACACCGACGACATTGTGCATCTCTATCGCCGCGCACGCGCTGGTCGTCGCCGCGCTCTGCGTCTTCGTGAAACGCATCGTCGCGCCGGAGCCGGAACGCGTGACGTTCGCGGAAATCGAAGTCGTCGCGGGGCGGACCGACGCCGAGGCGGAAACTTCCGCCGAATCCGAACCGGAGACGGAAAAAACGGATGCGGCGGCGGAACGGACGCCGCCGGAGGCCGAATCGGCCGCGGACATCGACCCCGAGCCGGAACCTGAACCGGAGACGGAGACGGCTGACGTCGAAACCGAAGAAACGGATGCGCCGGAAGAAGATGCCGAAAACGGAACCGAAGATGAAAATCCGGAACATGGAGACGACGCTCCGGAGCCTGCCGCTTCATCGCTTCCCGTTCAGAAATCTTCGATCGACATCGCTTATCCGAAACGCGCGCGGCGGAGAAACGAAGAAGGCGACGTCACGGTGGAACTCGGAATCGGCGCGGACGGAGCGGTGTCGGACGCGCGCATTCTGAAAAGCAGCGGTTCGTCCGATCTGGACTCGGCCGCGCTCGCGGCTTTGAAAAGCGCCGCGTACGAGCCGGCGACGCGCGACGGAAAACCCGTTCCGGGCACGCTTGTCGAAACGGTGAAATTCAGATTGAAGTGACGCTCTTCCATGGACTTTGAAATCACAAAACGCTTGATCGGGCTCAAGGACGCTGAATACGCGGCGTTCCAGGCGAAACTCACGCCGGGGATTCCGGAACGTTCGTTCATCGGAGTGCGCGTGCCCGTTCTCAGAAAACTCGCGAAAGAATATCTGCGCGATCAGGAAGCGGCGCGTTTTCTCGAAACGCTGCCGCATGAATTCTTCGACGAAAACATGCTGCATTCGCTGCTGCTGTCAGAAACGAAGGATTTCGATGAATGCGTGAAGCGCGTCGACGAATTTCTGCCGCACGTGGACAACTGGGCGGTGTGCGACGTCATGTCGCCGAAAATCTTCGGAAAACACACTGCGGAACTGCTTCCGAAAGCAAAGGAATGGATACGTTCGAAACACGCGTACACCTGCAGATTCGGCATGGAAATGCTGATGACGCATTACCTCGACGCGAACTTCGAACCCGGGCTTCTGAAACTCCCGGCGCGCGTGCGCAGCGACGAGTACTACGTGAAAATGATGATCGCGTGGTTCTTCGCGACGGCGCTCACGAAGAGATGGGACGATGCGATACCGTACATCGAAAACGGCGTGCTGGACGTCTGGACGCACAACAAGACGATTCAGAAAGCCCGCGAAAGTTTCCGCATTCCGGCGGACAGGAAGGAACTCCTGCGGAGTCTCAAAAAAGCGCCGGCACCTCGAGCGTGACGGTTTCGCCCGTTCCGGGATGGCGGAAAGCGATCGACACGGCGCGGAGAAAATAACCGGTGTCGCCGGGAAGCACGTCCTGACGGGGACGACCGCCCGGAAGGAACAGCGGATCGCCGAGAAGCGGGTGCCCGATCGACGCGAGATGAATGCGGATCTGGTGCGGACGTCCGGTGACGAGATCTATCTCCCACAGAGTGCGCCGCTCGTCCGTGTCCCGGACGCGGCAGACGCTGACCGCGCGTTTCCCGTCGGGCGACGCGGCGTGGACCGTCCCGAGCAGCGCATGAGGGACGGGTCCGATCGGAGTCTCCACCCTCACCTCTTCACCGACGCGGAAATCGCGGCACGGAGCCGTCGCCGCCACGTAAAGCTTTCGGAGTCTGCCTTCGGCGCGCGCGGTTTCGTCCCTGAACTGCGCCGCCAGATCCGAACGCGCGCGCGCGCTGCGCGCCGAAATCAGGATCCCCGACGTGCCGCGCCCGAGCCTGTGCACCGGAACGATGGTTTCGCCGGGATAACGCAGCGAA
Source organism: Kiritimatiellia bacterium (assembly GCA_045642845.1). GTDB lineage: Bacteria > Verrucomicrobiota > Kiritimatiellia > RFP12 > UBA3636 > JAZUJQ01. The sequence goes on along the minus strand of JAZUJQ010000258.1, from coordinate 56 downwards.
AGCCGGTGCAAAAGAGTGTTCTCGCAAAAACCGCCGTCCGGCAGCACCGGAAGCCC
>JAZUJQ010000257.1:0-3488 GCA_045642845.1 Kiritimatiellia bacterium | reverse complement strand
GCCCGAGCGTCTGCAACGCCGAAGAGGTCCTGCTGGTGCATTCCGCGGTCGCGCGGGAATTCCTGCCGCGCCTCGCGCGGAGGCTCGGTCCGGACCGCGCCTCGCCCGGGGTCCGGTCCGTGGAGCTGCGCCTCGATCCGCGCGCCGCGGAGATCATCGACGGCGTTCCGGCCGGACCGGACGACTTCGACACGGAGTTCCTCGATTACGTTCTCGCGGTGAAAGTCGTGGACGGCGTGGACGAGGCGATATCGCACATTGCCGCGCATTCGACCGGACACAGCGAGGCGATCCTCACGCGGACTCCGTCGCACGCCGACGCCTTCACGGCGGCGGTGGACAGCGCGGCCGTGTACGTGAACGCCTCGACGCGTTTCACCGACGGCGGCGAGTTCGGCCTCGGCTGCGAGATGGGCATCTCGACGCAGAAGCTGCACGCCCGCGGCCCGATGGGGCCGGCCGAGCTCTGCACTTACAAGTACATCGTCCGCGGCGACGGACAGACGCGGTGAAGCCATGAAGACGCCACGCCACGTGATTTTCGACTGGAACGGCACGCTGCGCGACGACGCGCACGCCGCGCGCGAGGGCATCAACTCGATTCTCCGCGACCGCGGGATGCCGGAGCTTTCGCACGAATCCTTCCGCGAGCTTTTCGACTGCCCTGTGAGCAGGTTCTACAAGGCGCTCGGGTTCGACATGGAAGGGGAGGACTGGGACGCGCTCTCGGCCAGATTCTTCGAAGTGTTCTTCAACTATCCGCACGTCGATCTTTTCCCGGGGACGCGTCCGACGCTCGAAGCGTTCGCGAAGGCGGGGATCGGCTGCTCGATCGTCACGTCCGCGGAAGAGAAAGTCTGCGACGCGCTCCTGAAGAGCTACGGCATCCGCGGCTTCTTCCACTCCGTGTTCGGGCTCGGCGATCCCAACGCCGGTTCGAAGGTCGAGCGCGGACGCGCGCTGTTCCGCAGACTCGGGCTCGACGCTTCCGAGGTGTGCATGGTCGGCGACACCGGGCACGACCTCGAAGTGGCCGAAGCGCTCGGCTGCGGCTGCGTGCTGCTCGCGGCGGGTTACGAATCGCGCGGACGTCTGGACCGGCGCGGCGTGCCGGTGCTCGATTCCATCGCCGATCTTCCAGCGTATTTCGGACTCCCGCCCGTCGAAGCCAAGCTCCTCGCGAACGCCGTCGGCGACATTCCGTGGACCGACCTCGAGGCGGCCGCCAGAGACGCCGCCGCGCGGGCGTACATGCCGTATTCGCATTATTCCGTCGGCGCGGCGCTGCTCGCCGCGGACGGCACGGTTTTCACGGGCTGCAACATCGAGAACGCTTCGTTCGGGCTCACCAACTGCGCCGAACGCACCGCGCTGTTCAAGGCTGTTTCCGAAGGACGCCGGGCGTTCCGCGCGATCGTGATCGCGGGCGGCACCGCGGCGGCTCCGGCCACGCCGTGCGGCGCATGCCGTCAGGCGCTCGCCGAATTCTGCGAGCCCGGCATGCCGGTGCGCGTCGTTCCGCTCGGTTCCGGCGAAGGCATGACGCACCCGCTGTCCGAATTTCTGCCGCATTCGTTTTCACTGTGACGGATCACCGCGGCGGACGTCGGCGCCGCAAACATCTTCGCAATCAGCAATCATGAAAAACACGGTTTCACTCAACGGGAACTGGCGGTTGCGCGCCGCCGGCGGAACGGAGTCGTACGTCTGCGCGATTCCGGGCGACAACTATTCGGCGCTGCAGGCGGCCGGGGCGATCCCGGATCCGTATTACCGCCGCAACGAAGCGGACGTGCAGTGGGTCTGCGAAAAAGACTGGATTTTTTCGCGCACGTTCGAAGCGCCCGGAGACATCGCCGCGCACCGCGCCGTGTATCTTTCGTTCGAGTCGATCGACGCGATCTCCGCCGTCCGCGTGAACGGGCGCACGGTCGGAAAGACGGAAAACGAATTCCGAGCGTACCGTTTCGACGTCAAGCGTTTTCTGCGCGCCGGGGAGAACGAAGTCGAAGTGCGTGTGACGTCGCCGCGCGCCGCCGCGGACGCCGCCGCGAAGAAGATGACGCCGCCGCTGCCGGGATCGACCAACATGACGATCCGCACGCTCAACAACATCCGCAAGTGCCAGTGCTCTTCGGGATGGGATTGGGGCGTCGCCCTGGCCGTTTCGGGCATCTACGGCGAAACGGAGCTGTTCGGCGCGGACGACGCCGTGCTCGACTACCTCTGGTGCGAGCAGAAACATTCGCGCGGCAAGTGCCGCGTAACCGCAGTGGCGGAGCTTTCGGCCGTGCCCGGGGCGGAACCGGGGCGGACGGTCGAAGTGGCGTTCACGTTCGGCGGCGAGCGCAGGACCGCGCGCGGATGCGTGCCGCTTTGCGGCGGAAAGTTCCGCGTGAGCGCGGTTTTCGATGTCGAAAAGCCGCGTCTCTGGTGGCCTGCCGGATACGGAAAGAGCGAACTGTACGAACTGCGCGCGGAATGCGAAGGGCGCGAAATCGTCCGCCCCGTCGGGTTGCGCACGCTCGAAGTCGTCAACAAGCCGGACGCGGACGGTTACCCGATGATTTTCCGCGTGAACGGCGTGGACGTGTTCGCGAAAGGCGCGGACTGGATCCCGTGCGACGCGCGTCCGCTGCACGCCGACGAAGCGAGGACGGAGCAGCTGCTCCGTTCGGCCGTCGCCGCGAACATGAACATGCTGCGGGTGTGGGGCGGCGGACGTTACGAGCGCGACTTCTTCTACGACATGTGCGACCGCCTCGGCCTGCTGCTGTGGCACGATCTGATGTTCGCGTGCAACATCTATCCCGACACGCGTGAATTTCTCGGCAACGTGCGCGAAGAGGCGCTGCACCAGCTCAAACGTCTGCGCGCGCATCCTTCGATCGCGCTGTGGTGCGGCGACAACGAGGGCCTCGGCGCGGCGCGCTGGTACGCCGTTCCGCCGCACCGCGAACAGATGCTCCACCGCCATCTGGTGGTCTACGACCGCACCAACCGCGTGCTTTCCGAAGCCGCCGCCGAAGCCGATCCTTCGCGCGTGTTCTGGCAGAGTTCGCCGTCGGCCGGCCCCGGCGCGTTTTCGTACAACGACGACGGCCGCCCGAGCGGCGACACGCACTTCTGGACCGTGTGGTTCGGCGGCGCGACCTTCGGGTGTTACTACACCATCCAGCCGCGCTTCTGCTCGGAATACGGCTTCCAGTCGCTGCCTTCGCCGGAACTCGTGCGTTCGTTCGCGAAGGAAGGGGATTTCAATCTGTTTTCGCCGGTGATGGAGGCGCACCAGAAATGCGCCGCCGGAAACCTGAAAATCTTCAGCATGTTCGGAAACTATTTCCGGATGCCGAAGGATTTCGATTCCATGCTGTATCTTTCGCAGGTGCAGCAGGCGGTCACCATCCGCGCGGGAGCGGAGTACTGGCGCACGCTGCGGCCGCACTGCATGGGCGTGATTTTCTGGCAGCTCAACGACAACTGGCCCG
>JAZUJQ010000256.1:0-2601 GCA_045642845.1 Kiritimatiellia bacterium | reverse complement strand
GGCGCCGAGGTTCGTGACCTTCGCCTCGACGTGGCCCCAAAGCGACAGATCCCAGTTCGGTTTGCCGTCCGGCGGCGTCACGATCACGCCCGGCCATGCGCTCGCCCCCGGCGAAAGTTTCACGGTGAAACCGCCGTCGGTCACTTTCCAATCGACTTGACCGACCGCGTTTCCTCCGAGCTTCAACTGATTTTCCGCGCCGGGAAGCGTCGCGTCGAACAGAACGCGGGGCATCTGCGCGCCGTCGCCGAAACAAAAACACGCGGTCGCCGAGACGATTCCGCAGAGAATTTCTTTCTTCATCTGAAATTGGAAAAGATCATTTGACCAGAATCACGAAGCATTTGTCCGGCACGTGCAAAACCACGGAATTTTCGGTCTGCGCGACGCGCACACCCGCCGGCAGCGGACCGCCGTTGTAAGTCACGTCGGCGAACCCGCCGTTCAGGGTTTCTTTGGCGGAAACGAGCGTGTAGTCGCCCGGAACGAGTTCATCGATGTCCTCCGGCCCTTCGATTTCAAGCGAATCGGCGCCGCTGAGCGTGAAAGTTCCGTTCACCGTCAGCCTTGAAACACCGTCTCCCGAGGCGGCGACTTTGAGCACGCTCGAGCCGGCGAACGTCACGTTGCCTGGCTGTTCGTCCGACCCGAGGATGAATTCGCCGGGGTCAAGCGCGCCCGTCGCCGCGTCGATGCGGCCGATCGCGAACGTCGAAGGAGCGTCCGCGCCGCCGTTGAACGTGATGTTGCCGATGTCTCCGCGCAGATTGATGTAAGCGCCGACGTGACGGCCGACGCCGCCGTAGGTCGCGCCCGACGCGACGATGACGTCGTTGGTGCCCATGCCTATGCCCGTATCCGAGCTCTCGATGAAGAACGCGCCCGCCTTCACGTTGAAGGCCTTGCCGGCGATGCCGCCCCACGTGCTGACGTGGTCGTCGCAGCGGACGACCATCGTTCCGTCGCCGGCTTTGTTGATTCCACGGTTCGCGCCGTTGAGGTCGCCGGCTATCAGGAAATCTATCGGAGAGTCTCCGTCCGGCACATCGATGTCGTAAGCCGTGGAGAAACTCAGGTTGCCGTAAATCGCCGTCGTCGCATCCGACTCGCGGAGCGTCAACGTTCCGAGATAGATCACGTTCAGAGTCGCGTTCGTCACGACGGCGCCGTCCAGAGTGTACTCCGTGCCGTACTCCGTCGCGGCCTGATTGTTCATGCTGAACGTCGCTCCGCCCCCGTCCAGAACACCGTGGTCGATTTTGAGCGTTTCCTGATAATAGTACTTGCCGGTCTGCCGGAGCGTCACGCGCCCCTGCGGCCGGATGTCGAGCACGTTGTACCCCAGCATCAGAGACTGCGTCGCGCTCGCTTCGACCGTCAGTCCGGCCGGTTTGCCGCAACCGCCGACGATGATGTCGCCGCGGAATTCAGGATATCCGTTTCCGCTGCGGATGTATTCGCCCTCTTTGATCCACACCGTGCCGGACGCCGATTCCCACGAAGATCCGTTGTGGATGAGCGGGCCGGGTCCGGTCTTTTCGATGACCGAACCTTCCGGTCTGTCCGTGTAGATCGCTCCGATGAGCAGCACGTGGTTCGTCCCGACGTAAATCTCGTTCACGTCGTTTTTGAATTTCAGCGTGTGCATCGACACTCTGTTCGTCGCGACGGATGCGTCTTCGGACGGATCCGGATCCATGTCCGCGCACACTATCCGCCCGAGCAGAAGCTTCCTGTTGGTCCCGTTCACGTTGATTCCGTAGAGATCGCGGAAATGCAGCTCCCCGATCTCTTCGTCCTGCAACAGGGCGTTGCTCTGCACCGATCCGGCGCCGTACCTCGTTTTGAGAATGGCGAGATCCGGAATGACCGCGGTGTCGGAAACCCCGGGCTTGACACCGGCGTCCCAGGAATTGTCCTCCCACGTGTATGCGTTGTTTTTGTAGAAAAACTCCGCGCCGTTGCAAATGAAGGCACATGAGAACGCGATTGCGGCGATAAAAGAAAAATTTTTCATGTTTTGCGCTTTCGTTGAAGCGGCGTCATCGCCGCCTTCTGTTCGCATCATAGCATATCGCCGAATTCAATATGAAACTTATTGCGTTTTATTTATGCAACCGATTGCGACACTGTCGGATTGACTTCACATGCTTGGAAATGGTCTAATCGCCTCATGAAGACAATCCTGTTTCTCACCGACACGCACAGCGGAACCAACATCGCGGAACTGGAAGGCGTTTACGATCGGGCGCGCGTTCTGGGCTGGTACGTGGTGGAAGTGGAATACGGTGTCGGCATGAGAATCGGCGACTACGTGAAAACCTGGCGGCCTGACGGTTGCATAGCGACATGCTCGGCGGTGACGTCGCCGATCGCACCGAAACTTCTGAAAACGATTCCGACGGTCTACATCGACCCGGATTCGCAGACGTTGCAAAGCGGCAGTCACTGCGTGGTGAACGATCCGGTTCTGCTCGCGGAAACGGCGTTCCGCGAACTCTCCGGATTGTCCTGCGTCTCCTACGCCTACGCCGGATGGGACAAACGCACGCCGTGGAACGAAAACCGGCGCACGGCGTTTGAAAGACTCGCGACGGAATC
>JAZUJQ010000255.1:0-6327 GCA_045642845.1 Kiritimatiellia bacterium | reverse complement strand
ACCGCCGGCAAGTCCGACGCTGTTAGCCTGGTCGCCGCTCCCGTAGTTGAAATTTCCGCCGCCGCCGCCGCCGAGGGCGACAAGTTCGACCGAGCCGCCGACGACGGACGAACTGCCGCCCGTGGCCGTGTCAGGAGTCTTTCCCTTGTTGTAGGTTTCGCCGTTATTGTCCTTGCTCTGATAGGCCTTGGCATCATACTGCGGAACTCCGCCCGCGCCGACGGTCACCGTGTAAGCGCCGGCCGCAAGGTTCTGGTCCGTCAGGTGCCGGACGCCGCCGCCGCCGCCGCCGCCGCCGCGCGTCATGCCGCCCGCACCGCCGCCGCCGACAAGCAGGATGTCCGCCACGACGCCGCCTTCGGGGACCGTGAAACCGTTGCCGGAACCCGTGTCGGTCCACTCGTAGATTTCATACGCACCGGTGCGGTAGATACGCCGTGCGCCGGTTGCCGTCAGCATCGGCGTAAAACCGTCCGGCGCAGGATCAGGAACCGCCGCGCCAACCTTTAACGCATCCGTTCCGCCATTCGCAAGCCAATTGTTCACTTCGCCGACGAGATTGTAGAGACCGCCCTCGCCGTTCGAATCCACGGCGGGAACCAGGTCCGCGACGAGCACGCCGCCCTTCCACATCTTCATTCCATAGACGCGAATCTTCGAGAGATGATCCTTGTTTTCGTTCGAGCCGAAGATTCGCAACTGCTTTCCCGCTTCGACGGAAAGCGCGACCGTGCACGAACGCGTGACGCCGCCCCAGGTAAGCGTCAGAGTGCCGTTGTTGCTTGAAGTCGGCTCTATCCGGCAACGATAGTCGTTGCCCGCAATGACTTCGCCGTACGTATTGGCAAGATCCCCGGAAAGATTGCCGCCGCCATGGAACTTGAATTGGCCGCTCTGCTGATTGAAGAGGAATCGGTTGCTGTTCCAGCCCTGTCCGAAGAACGCCTTGTTATCCACGGACTGAACCAGATTGAACGTGAAGTCGACGGCTGTCGTCGTGTCCGGCGCAATGCTTGTGTCGATGTACTGCGAGCCCGTGGACTCGATGTACTCGACCTGCGTATATCCGGCGGGCAGACCGCGCCACGCCTGGACATAACTGCAGAAACCAACCGACGCCGCGCACGCGGTGATGAAAGCCAGCACAAGTTTTTTCATTTTTTTGATTTACGAAAATGTGGTTTTCAAATGTTCTGCGGCTATGTTATCGTTTTTTAAATCCGAAATCACGAAAAATTTTCACCTCGGCCGCAGTTTTATGCGTCGGCACGCCGCAACGAAAGCCGCCATGGCCGTGCATCGTGAATTGCGGTGACAGGCCCCGCAGTCGGGTTCTGTTTGTTAGAATGGATGGCCATGAACACCAAGGTCACGATTCTGGGGTCCGGCGCGGCGGAAGCCATTCCGGCGTTTTTCTGTGATTGCCGCGTCTGCCGCAATGCGCGTGAAAAGGGCGGAAAAGAAATCCGCTTCCGCACGTCGTACAACTTCGGCGGCGTGCTTCAGATCGATTACGGTCCCGACATTCTGCAGGCGTTCGTGAAGCATCCCGAGCTGAACGAAATGAAGCATCTGCTCGTCACGCACGCCCACGGAGACCACCTCAGTCCGCAGGAATTCTGGTTCCGCGGACGCGGCTTCTGCACGAAACCGTTCGGCGACGGGCGGCCTCTCGGCGTCCACGGTTCCGCGGCGTCGATCGCGCGAGCCGTGGGTTACGAGGCCAACCCGACGCCTCAGGGGCCGGAGCCGGATTCAGAACACGCCGAATACATGCGGCTCGCACCGCACGTCGTGAAAGCCGGCGACGTTTTCACTCTCGACGACATCGGCGCCGAAGTGCGCGCGTTCCAGGCGAACCACGCGCCGAACATAAACGCCCTCGTGTACATCGTGACAATGGGCGGACGCACCGTGCTGTTTTTCAACGACAGCGGATACCCGACCGAAAAAACGCGCGAAATGCTCAAGGCCCTCAACGGCGGGCTCCACATCGATCTGGCGATATACGACAACACCGGCGCGTTCCAAGGCTGGCGCGACGGCCACATGGGCGCGCAGGCCGTGCTCGACACGATCGCGTTTTTCCGCGAGTGCGGTCTCTCCGACGATCGTACGACGAACGTCGTGAACCATTTTTCGCACAACGGCGGAGCCACCCATGAAGAGCTCTGCGAATTCTGGTCCAAACACGGCGTGCTCGTGGGATACGACGATATGATCGTCTGACGCAGCCATTCATCACCCACCCTTTCAAAAACACCCTCGATATGCCGTCCGACGCCCTGACTCTGATCGCATGCACGTTCATTCCCGGACTTGAACTGCGCGCCTCCATTCCCGTCGGCGTTTTCGGACCGGCGCGCGAAACCCTCGGACTGCCGGCGATCATCGCGATATGCCTCATAGCCAACGCGATCGTCGGGATGCTGGTGTTCGAACTCATGGGCCCGGCCGAGCGGGTGCTCCGCAAATGGGGTTGGTTCGACCGCAAAATCTGGCCCTTCGTCGAACGCAAGCGCGAAAAACTCCGTCCGTCCGTCGAAAAACACGGAACGTGGGGAGTGGCGGCGTTCATCGGCGTCCCGCTTCCCGGCACCGGAGCGTACACCGGAGCCGTCGGCGCCTATCTGCTCAAACTCGACCGCAAACGTTTTTACCTCGCGAATTTCGCCGGCGTGCTGATCGCCTGCATCGCGGTCACAGCCATCTGTCTTCTGATCGATTACGGAGTCGTCGCCGACGACAGTCTCCTGAGCCGGGTGTTTTTGAAACGATGAAAACCAATATTTATTTTCAGATTTCCATTCTTCTCGCCGCAGGCGCGTTGCAATGCATCGCAGCGGAAGACCCCGCCACGGGCGCGGAAGAATTCCGCAGATCCACCGACGAACTCGCGGCAACGCTGCTCCTGGACCGTCTGCGCGCCGAAACGCTCGCTCCGGCTCCGCTGGCCGACGCTCCGTACGCGGCGATGGCGGCCGCGCCCGCGTCGTACATCGACCCGGAGGAGGCGCGCGCCGCGCTCGAGCCCGTTTATTCCGCGGCGCTCGCCGCGCGTTACGCCGACGCCGCGGGCGCCGTGCTGCGCAAACTCTCGGAACGCGAAGGCGGAGTCGCCTTCAGTGAAGAATTCACATCTTCGGCCGGAGTCCTCGATCCGGCGGATCTCGCCGCGGCCGTCAAACGCGACTTTCCCGCCGCGTTTTCGGAGGCGCGCAAACGGGTGTGCGCCGAGCAGCGGGAGCGTTTCTCCACCGACATCAGACCGACGGAAGCCGAATTCGAGCGCACCCAGCGCGCGAAGTTGATCGAAGAACTTTCCGCCCGCATCGCCGCAGCGCAGAAAGAGCCGGTGTTCAAAGAAAACCTGAGTTTCATTTCATCGGACTTCGCGGAGCCGCTCGTCGCGCAGGCCGAACGGCAGCGCGACGAACAACGCCGGATCGTCAAAAACGCGAAACTGGAACGCTGGACCCCGGACGGCGTGCGTTCGGACATCGAAAAGGCGCTGGAGTCTTTTCTCGCGGATGAAAAAAAACGCGCCGAAGAATCGGGCTCCGTGGCGTACGGCGTGTTTCCGTCCGTGGCGGAGTCCATCGGTAAAACCTCGGAAACGAGAGCCGAAGAACGTCTCGCGTCTCTGGCTTGTGACACGGAAATCGACGTCGGCGCCGACGCCGTGGCGCGCGCCGTCGAGGCGAATCCGCGCGCCCACCGCGCGCGCAAGGATTCCGTGGAAGCGTTCGCGCCCGAACTGCGCGCAAAACTCGCGAAGACCGTCGTCGACCGCGCGTGCGGACTCGCCGCCGACGATGAAAAAGCCGCGCTGCGCACGTGGGCCGAACCGCTTCTCCGCGAGAACGGCGCGCTGCGCGTCCACGTCGAGCGGTCCGTCAACCGCGTGCTTCTGCCGAAAATCGACGCCGCGCGCGCAGCGTTCGCGGAATCGCAGATCGACAGGCACTTCAAACCCCTGGCCGACCGTTCGTGGTTCCCGCAACCGGAGTTCGCGGATGCGTTCTGCGAACAGCCCGACTGGAACGCGTCCGTGCGTGCGTGGCGCGGTTGCGCGCAGCTCGGCGAATTCGCCAAAGCCGCGCGCGAAAATCCGTTGATCGAGGAAACCGAAGAACGCATCGAGAAATACATCGACCGGGCGATGAACGCCGCGCGTACCGCGCGTACGCGCCAGCACGCGATCGTCGACGAGAAATTCGACGAAATGCAGAACATCGTCGTTCTTTCATCCCAGCCGCCGACTCTCGATTCGATCGTGTCCGACTACACCGGGCGCGTCGACGCCGCCTGGAAAGCCGAGCGCGATGAAACGCTTTGGAAAGGAGTGCCCGAGAACGAACGCCCCGGCAACAGATCGGCGCAGCACGCGGAGCTGTTCGGCAGCACGAAGGATCTCATCGCGCTGAAAAGCCGGCTGATTCTCGAGCAAATGAAGGAACAGTCGAAGAAAGAGAAAAAAGATCCCGATCCGGAAAAACCGAAGCCGGAAGAGAAGAAAGAACCTCAGCCGGATTCTCCGGCGCCCGACATGCCGGAAATCGTCGAAATGGAGTGCCGTTTCGAAATCACGCGCGATGCCGGGGACATAGTCGTGAAATGCCTGACGGACGGCGAAATGCTGGCCGAGGGACGATGCCCGGAAGAACGCGCGGGATTCCGCAAGGCGGCGGGCGACACGGCGAAAAACGTCACGTCCCAGCTCGGTTCCAGACTGCGCGACAAAGCCAGCGGCGGCAAAGAAGTTTCGGTTCGCGCCACTCTTCTGGTGAAAGATCCGCTCGTTTACTACGGAATCGTCACCGCGATGTCGCGCGCGCTCGAAGACCGCGTCGAAGAACTTGAACGCGACGGCATCACGCTGCAGGTGGGCGGAAACAGCGGCGAGGAATAATGAAATGAAGAAAATAGTGATTTTGGGAAGCACCGGTTCGATCGGCGAAAACGCGTTGCGCATCGCGGAATCCCTGCCTGATGAATTTCAAATAGTCGGCCTCGCGGCCGGGCGCAACGCGGAGCGCGTCTGCATGCAGGCCGCGGAATTCGGCGTGAAAAACATCGCTCTGGCCGACGCTGCGGCGGCGAAGCGCGCCGCATCCGCGCTCGGCAACGGCGCCAGAGTGCGCTCGGGCGACGACGGCGTGGCGGAACTGGCCGCGCTGCCCGACGCCGATCTCGTGCTGTGCGCGATGGTCGGCATGGCGGCGCTCAAGCCCGTCCTCGCGGCCATCGACGCCGGGCACGACGTCGCGCTCGCGACCAAAGAAGTTCTGGTGGCGGCCGGCGAACTCGTCTGCAAACGCGCCCGCGAACGCGGCGTGAATCTTCTGCCGGTCGACAGCGAACACAGCGCGATTTTCCAATCGCTCGCCGACCGCGAACTTCTGCCGTGGTGCGTGCGCAACCGCACGCCTGACGCCCCCGCTTCGGAAGACGTCATCGACAAACTCTGGCTCACCGCATCGGGCGGCCCGTTTTTCTTCCATCCGGAAATCGATTTCGCGAAAGTCACGTCCGCCCAGGCGCTGAAACATCCGAACTGGAAGATGGGACCGAAGGTGACGATAGACTCCGCCACGATGATGAACAAGGGCCTCGAGATTCTCGAAGCGAGATGGCTGTTCGACATCCCGGCGGACCGCATCGGAGTGCTGATTCATCCGGAGAGCGTCGTGCATTCGCTCGTCGAATGCACGGACGGCGCCCAGCTCGCCCAGCTCGGTTTTCCGGATATGCGCGTGCCCATACAGTACGCGATGACGTATCCTCACCGCACCGCCAACCAGACTCTTCCGCGGCTCGATCTCGCGCGCGTCGGGAACCTGCGGTTTCTGCCGCCGGACGAAAAGCGTTTTCCGTGCCTGCGCCTTGCGCGCGAAGCGTCGCGCAAAGGCGGCGTGACGACATGCACGATGAACGCGGCGAACGAAATCGCCGTGAGGGCGTTTTTGTCGGATAAAATCAAAATGCCCACGATCTGGCGCATCATTGAACGCGTGATGTCCGAAACGCCCGACTGCAACGGCGTGCCGACGCTCGACGCGATTCTCGACGCCGACGCCTGGGCGCGCGGACGCGCGGAAGAATACACCGCGTGAACGCGCGGCGGCGGCCGTCGTCCGCGCCTTGACCGCGGAAATCGGACGCCGTCCGGATTTCTTCGTCAAACACCGAGGTGTCCCCGATGAAATGCACCCGCACATTTTCATCCCGGAAGTTGCTTGCATCCCGCAAATACTGCCGAAGCAGATCAATGATCGCATCGACTTCCTTCTGCGGGCGCTTCCAATTCTCCGTAGAAAACGCGTA
>JAZUJQ010000254.1:0-3616 GCA_045642845.1 Kiritimatiellia bacterium | reverse complement strand
CTCGCCGGAGAGGGACTCGATGATCGCGTTGGCGTCGGCGGGGTTGAGCAGGGGTTTGCCGAGGGGCTGTTCGGTGAGTTCTTCCGCCGTCGCGTAGCCCCAGATGTTGGCCGTGGCGGGGTTCGCGTACTCGATCGTCGTGTTCGAGCGGATCACGACGATGGCGTCGGACGAATTCTGGATGGCGTTGTGCTCGGTGCGCAGCATCACGTTGGTCTGTTCGCGGAGCGTTTCGTCGCGGATGAGGAAGCAGAGGTGCGGCGTGGAAAGCTGGAGCGCCGAGACGGAGACCTCGGCCGGGAACGACGAGCCGTCGGCGCGGGTGCAGTTCGCTTCGAGAAGCGAGAACCGCTGTTCGCGGTGGAGTTTTTCGAAAAGCGTGCGCACGAGGTCGGCGTCGGCGCCGCTGATCACGCCGTCGAGAGTGAGGTGCGAAAACTGCGCCGAGGTGTAGCCGAAGGCGGCTTCGGCGCGCGGGTTCACGTCGCGTATGCGGCCGTGCATGTCCGTGACGATCGCGGCGTCGTAGAGATTCTGGAACAATCCGTCGTATCCCCGGCGCTGCGGTTCGGCCGGAGTCTGCGCATCGGCGCCGTTCACCGCGGGGCGCACGAGGATCCCGACGGCGGGCTTGGCGGGCTGCGGGGCTTCGGACAGCGGGACGTCGGGGATGTCTTGGATGAGCGAAATCCGCATCGTGTTCGATTTATCCGTTTTCATTTTCGTGTGTTTCTTGCCTGTGCACGGATTCGTTTCCGGTTCAATCCGCGCTGCGGTTCGGCGTGAAGACCGCGATGTCCAGATCCAGTCCGCGCGGCGCGAGGTCGGAGTAGAACGTCGGAATGGACCCCGTCGCCGTGTATTCGCCGAGCACCTTTCCGCCTTCGCCCAGACCGGTCTGTTTGAAGACGAAAATGTCCTGCATCGTGATGTTGTTGCCTTCGAGACCGACGACTTCGGAAATCGCTACGACCTTGCGCGAGCCGTCCGAAAGCCGTGATTCGTGGACCACTATGTCGATGGCCGAGGCGATCTGTTCGCGGATGGCGCGCGACGGGAGGTCGAGCCCCGACATGAGCACCATCGTTTCGAGACGCGCCACGACGTCGCGAGGCGTGTTGGCGTGGACTGTCGTGAGCGAACCGTCGTGGCCGGTGTTCATCGCCTGCAGCATGTCGAGCGCCTCTCCGCCGCGGCATTCGCCGACGATTATGCGGTCCGGGCGCATGCGCAGCGCGTTGCGCACGAGGTCGCGGATGGTGACCGCGCCTTTGCCTTCGATGTTGGCCGGACGCGCTTCGAGGCGCACGAGATGGGGCTGCGCGAGGCGGAGTTCCGCCGCGTCTTCGATCGTGAGGATGCGTTCGTCGGCGGGAAGATAGTTCGACAGGACGTTGAGCAGCGTCGTTTTGCCGGAACCCGTGCCGCCGGACACCACGATGTTTTTGCGCATCAGCACGCAGATGCGGAGAAAATCGCACATCGCCGGCGTGAGCGTCCCGTAGGCGATCATGTCGCGGTCGAAGAGCTGGCGTTTCGAGAACTTGCGGATCGTTATGCACGGCCCCACGAGCGAAAGCGGGTGGATGACGCAGTTGACGCGCGAGCCGTCGGCGAGGCGGGCGTCGACGTATGGCTGGCTTTCGTCGATGCGGCGGCCGAGCGGCGAGACGATGCGTTCGATCGTGGCGAGCACCGAGGCGTCGTCCATGAACGTGCGTCCGGAGAGGACGAGGCGGCCCTTGCGTTCCACGAACACGCGGTCGGGTCCGTTCACCATGATTTCAGTGACGGAGTCGTCCGCCAGCAGCTCTTCGAGCGGCCCGAGGCCGAGCGCTTCGTCGAGTATGTCCTTTCCGGGGGAATCCGCGTCGATGCCGGCGGGCAGTTTCGGGGGGATTTCGTCGATGATCGCCGCGAGCGTTTCCTTCGCGCGCCGTCGCAGTTCGTCTGCGCCGGCGCGGGCCGCGGTGGGGCGGGTGATGTCCAGACGCTCCACGAGTTCGTCGTGAATCTGTTTTTTGACCGAGCGCAGCACGGCCGCGCGGGGGCCGTCCGCCGGGACAGCGGGTTCCGCCGGAGGGGGAGGTTCGGCCGCGGGCGCAGGGGCGGGGGAGACCGCCGGAGCCGGAGCGCGGACCTGGGCCGCGACGGCGGGCGTCACCATGAGGGTGTACGGACCGATCGTGATCGGCGTGGCCGGCGTGACCTTGGCCGTGCCGTCCACGAGCATGTCGTTGACGCGCACTCCGGTGTCGCCGCCCATGTCCTCGATCGTCACGCCGCCGTTCGACACGGTCAGCAGGGCGTGGCGCTCGGAAGTCCCGTCGAGACGGATGCGGCATCTTTCGCCGGATCCGATCGTGTAGACGCCGTCGGGGATTTCCGCGCGCTGGGGTTCCGAGCCTTCGCTGAATATCGTTAGCAGATGCATCCGCTGGTCCGTGTTTTCGGGGTTGGTGTTCGACGTTCTGTGTCAGGGCGCGGTTTCGCGGCGGCCGCCCGCCGTTTTCACGGGGCGGTGCGGCGTTTCGAGGAAATCCTCTGCTGGCGGAGTTCGTTGAGCTCTTTGAGTTCGGCCTCGATTTTGCCGAAATCCACGCGCGGGGTTTCGGGTTCGAAATGGACGTCGGAGGGATTGCGGAGCGAGAGGAACAGCCGGCCTTTCATCTGCTGCGCGAACACGAGCACCTCGGCTTCGCGCGGCATGACCTGGAGCGTGACTGTGGAGTAGCCGGACGACGCGGCGCGTTCGCCGTTGACGGCGTGCGAACGTCCGGTTTCGGCGCCGGTCGCGAGCACCGTGGCGTTCTGCAGCACGGTGAGGGTCACCAGCTCGCTTTCGTCGCCGCTTCCCGGAAGCGCGAACATGCCGAGCACGTCCACGTGGTCGTTCGGACGCACGAGGCCGGACACGGCGGCGGCTCCGGAAACCGGAATCGACACGGCCCGCATGCCCTGCTGGATTTCGTCGGCGAGGCGGTGCGGCTGTTCGCGGCCGCCGTCGACGTACGTCCACAGGATCGGCGCCTTCGCATCGACCGCGTGCGTGAGTCGGCGGCCGAGGAGTCGGCGGCCGTCCTCTTCGAGAATGTTGTCCGCGGTGAGCAGATTGCGGTAGGTTTTGACCTGCCCCAGATCGTCCATTTTGAGCACCGTGCCCTGCGGCAGCGCGTGCGTCGCGGCCATGACCCAGACTGGGCCGCCCTGCCTGGCCATGAAATCGTCTTTGTAGCGCGCGACTTCGTTCGCCTTGGAATCGAGCCACACGCGGGCGAGAACCGCGGCCAGCAGCCCGACCGCCAGCGATGCTACGAGGATGAACTTCTGTTTCATTTGCGGAAGCCCTTACGGGGTTGTCACTTGATTTTTACCACGCAACGGTTCTTTTTGCCGGCGCGCAGGACGATGACCTTGCCGCCGATGATGCGGTCCGGCGTGAGCGTGTCGGACGCCGCCACTCGCGCGTCGTTCGCGTACAGACCGCCGCCGTCCGCCATGCGGCGCGCTTCGCCGAGACTCTTGCAGAGGCCGGAAAGCTGCGCGGCCTTCACGATCGGCTGACCGACGACGTCCGCGGCCGCGAGCTCGGCCGACGGCGCGTCTTCGAAGACGG
>JAZUJQ010000253.1:0-14556 GCA_045642845.1 Kiritimatiellia bacterium | reverse complement strand
TTCTCCGCGGCGTCCTTGGCTTTGACGAGTTCCTGAAGTTTTTCGTCCTTGGCGTAAAAACCGTCGAGTTCGGTCTTGGCCTTGGCAAGTTCCGCTTCAAGCTCGGCTATGCGCGATGCGAGCTTGCCGACGTCCTCGTTTTCTTTGACGAGTTCGGCCTTGCGGGAATCGACGGCTTCACCGGCCTTGATCACGGCCAGACCTTTTTCGTCGCGTTCTTTCCGGATCTTTTCAAGACGGCCGAAGTATTCCTTGGCCCCTTTGGAAGAAGGACCCGGCGTCGGTTTTTCAGGACGGGCCTCTGCCTCGGCGTCGGCGGCCGGAACATCGTCCGCCGCGGCGGGCGCGGCACCCGCCGCAGGCTCTCCCGCGAACGCGGATGCGGCGAAAACCGCCGCAAACAGCATTGCAAATCTTTCAGTCATTGGTTCTTGTCCTTTGAAACGGTTGAATCGCCTCATTCGTTCGGCTCGGCGAGGATTTTCACAAAGCACGCCTCGGCGGCGCCGTCGCCGAGAAGCTCGATCGTGGCGGAGTTCTCCACGGGCGCGCCGTCCGCGAGCGGAAGATTCGTCGGTTCGGCGAGCGGCAGTTTGACGTATTCGCCGAGAAGTTCATTGGTCTGCAGAGTCCACCAGGTGTAATCGCCGGCGACGTAGTCCTTGCCGTTGGAACTGCTCACCGTGTACGAAATCAGCGCCGTGACGCCGCCGTCGTCCGGATTGCTCGCAAAACTCGTGATGTGCAGATCGGCGAGCACGGCTTTGTCGCCCGGTTCGGGCTCTCCGTTGCCGTTCGTGAGGTTGATGAAAAACGCACGCTCCGTGAGGGAATTCGTCGTCGCGCCGTCCTTGTCCGTCGCGCTCACGGCGACACGGACCTGTTCGCCGGGCTTGATGGTGAGCTCGATGTCGGCGCCGCCGTCGGTGTAGGTGCGGTCAAGCACCCAACGCACGTACGCCGGACGCTTGATCGCGTCCCCGGACTCGTTCACAAGCATGATCGAACCCAACGCATCGAAAGACGCGAACCACGGCCCATCGACGAAATTCTTCGCCTCGGTGGAGCAATCGTACCCGTCGACCGCGGTCCACGGGCCTTTCGCGCGGTCCGCGTCGGAAAGATCGGCTATGATTCCGTTCGCCTTGAAAACGCACCAGTCGTAGACGACGTCGTCCTTGTCCGTGTCGAACGCCTTGGCGTGGAACGTCTTCTTCACCGCGGCGGAGCCGTCGCCGATGTCGTTGATCACTTCGGAAACGGAACCGGACGACGAAGGCATGACCGCCGGCGCGTCGCTGCCGATAAAGCCGCCCTCCACGAAGAATTTCGGCGGAACGTTCGTGATCGTGAAGACCATGGACGCCTCTTCGGCGCCTTTCGCGAGCAGCGTGCCCGTGGTGCCGCCTTCGACACCGTCGATCGCGTAAAGCAGAACGGTGCCGGACGACGCTCCGGCGGGGATTTCAACCGAAGCGGCGCCCAGATACGCGCAATCGGCGGGCTCGGTGGTCACCGAGACTTCAAACGCGCGGTTCGTGAGAGACGGAGCCACGTCAAGGGTGATTTCCCACGCACTCACGGAACTTTCGGGTATCACGAACGCGTCCTCAAGCACTTCCGTCTTGACCGGCACGCCGTTGATTTCAACCTCTTTTTCGACGGCGACTTTGGTCACGGGCAGGCCGAAAAGCTCGATCGACTCGTCCGCCGAATCGACTTCGCTCTGCTTGCACGAGAACATCTGCACGCGCGCGTTGGATTGGTCGGAAACGACGATCGTGTCTCCGTCCGGAGACCCCCACGCCGACGTCGGCATGCAGATCTGGCCGGGGTTCGCGCCCACATCGTCGAACTCGAACACGCAGGAACCGCCGTCAACGCCCAACGCCGCCACGGTGTTGCCGCCGTTGTTGGCCACGAGAAGCAGTTTTTCGCTGAAAAGAGGCATATCCCAGAGTTGCAGCGACATCGGGCGAGAAAGCATTCCGCCGATGCCGGAAACATCGCTCTCCCCGTAAATCCGGTCGGGCAGAGCAACGGTGAACGAGCCCTGATAGACGCACTCCCAGGAGCCGTTCATCTGATCGGCGTAGACATCGACCGTCTCGGTGTAGTTTCCGCCCGATCCGTCGAAGCGGTACACGCAGTTGCGGTCTTCGTCGGCGAGGAAAATGGACTTCGTGTCCGGGTCGGCCGTCATCGACAGCGGCGAAACGCTCTTTATGTTCTTGGCGTACTCCGCGCCGTCGGCGACGGAAGTGTACGTCTCGACGCCGCTCGCGACCAGAAACGCCGAGGTCACGTGAGCCGAGGCGCCGAAGCCGTCCAATATCGCGATGACGGTGTTGTTGCCGCCGGAAATCGTCGTCTTTTCAACGCAGAGCGCGACCGCCCAGGTCTCGTCCCCCATGTACGCGAAAGCGCGCGCATTCGCGAACGAAAGATCGGCGGCGGCGGCGCCGACGAACCCGGCCAATTCGCTCCGGAACGACGCCATGTCGTTGTACGTCGACTCAAAAGTCCACTCCACGCCGGTGAGGAAACCGCCGGATGTGGTTTCGGCGAAAGAATAGACGTCCAGAGACGGTTTCTTGCCCAGAAGCGGCAGATACGGACAGGCGTTCAGAACGGCGACCTTGTTCTCTCCGGGGAACTTGAACACGTCTTTGACGTTGTTCCAACGGCTGTCGGCCGCACCGGTGGGACGCGCATCGGGGGAGATTTCGCCCGCGTAGAACTTGTCGTCGAACGACCATGCGCGGATCGACTGAATCGCCAGATCGAACTCGTACACGCCGTTTTCAGTGCAGAACGAACGGAACGGAGAACGACCGCCGCCGGACAACTGGTTCGCAAAAGCGGCGTTCTGGTAGAGCGGAATCGGCGTTGTTGCGAATGACGGCGCCGCGCAAAGCGACAAAGCGCCGACAACGAGGCCGGTTGATGACAACAGGCCTTGGCGCCGGGAACGGCGGAAGAATTCAAACAAGCTCATTTTTGGAAACGGCTCCTGCGATTTCAAGAAGGGGACAACCCGCGACGGACTTCCCTCACGTGCGAAAAATGGTATCAAAAGGATTTTCCGGATTCAATGATTTTTTGAAAATTTGTTTTGCTAGAATCACGGGCATGGAACTACAGGAATTTATCGCAAAGGCGGACGTTCTGATAGAGGCGCTGCCGTACATCGCGGACTTCAAGGGCGAGATCGTCGTCGTGAAACTGGGCGGCAGCGTCCAGGAGGACGAACACGCGCTCGCGTCAACGCTCGTGGACGTCGCGTTCATGCGCGTCGTGGGCATGTACCCGATCGTCGTCCACGGCGGCGGCAAGGCGATCTCGCGGGCGCTCAAGGCGGCTGAGATTCCGACGCAGTTCGTGCAGGGTCTGCGCGTGACGGACGCGAAATCGATCGACATAGTCGAGGACGTCATCAAAAACAAGGTCAACGCCCAGATCGCCGGCATCCTCAATTCCTCCGAGGTGCGCGCGGTGCAGCTGCCCGGCGACGGCATTTTCTTCGCCACGAAGAAAACGGGCGTGGATCCGCAGACCGGAGAAGAAATCGACTGGGGGTTCGTCGGCGAACCCGCGGCGTGCGACACCGGCCCCGTGCGCGAACTTCTGCACGCCAAGTGCATCCCGGTGGTGTGCCCGCTCGGACGCGGGCTCGACGGACATGTTTACAACATCAACGCCGACACGGCCGCCGCCGCGCTCGCCAAAGCCCTCCCCTCCCGCAAGCTCGTTTACGTTTCGGACGTCCCCGGACTGCTGCGCGACAAGGACGATCCGTCGTCGCTCATCGAAACGCTTCATGTCGACGACGTCCCGGAACTCGTCAAACAGGGCGTCATAGCCGGGGGCATGCTGCCGAAAATCGAAAGTTCCCTCGAAGCCATCCGCGCCGGCGTGCGCAAAGTCCACCTCGTGGACGGACGCATGCACCACTCGCTGCTGCTCGAAATATTCACGAACCGCGGCGTCGGCACTCAAATCGTGAATTGACGGCGGACCCCGCAGAGACCGGAATCACGGCCGGGACGCGGTCGCAGGAGTCACAGATGTTCCGGAACCGGAAACTGCGGGAACCGGCCGGTCGGCGGATTTAAAGGAGCGTCGCGAGAAAGGCGACGATGGCGGCGGGCACACCGCCGCCATCGAAGGTTCCTACGGCCGTGCCGGAAACGTAATGACCGGCGTAAATGCGGTTGCCGCCGATGGTGTACGCCGCCGTGCCGGAAACATAATGGCCGCTGTAGACGTGCGTCCCGTCGAACGTGTACGCAGCCGTGCCGGAGACGTAATGACCGCGGTAAAGATGCGTGCCGTCGAACGTGTACATCGCCGTGCCGGAGACGTAGTGGCCGCGGTAAATGTGCGTGCCGTCGAACGTGTACGCCGCCGTGCCGGAGACGTAATGGCCGCGGTAAATATGTCCGTCGGAAATGGTGAACGCCGCCGTGCCGGAGACGTAGTGACCGGAATACAAACGCGTTTCAGACATTGTCATCGTGGTTACAAGTGCAAGAAAAGCGATCAAAAAACGTTTCATGGAACGCTCACATCATTTCTGTCCGTAATAGGCGCCCGGACCGTGTTTGCGGAAATAATGCTTGTCAAGCACGTACTGAGGCACGGGTGCGGCATCCGGGCCGAACGCGGAACGCAGATCGAACGCCATCGCGGCGATCTGCTCGAGCGCGACGGCGTTGGTGACTGCCGCGGCGGCGTCCGCGCCCCATGTGAACGGACCGTGACCGTTGACGAGGACTCCCGGAACGGCCGATGCGTCGACGCCTTTGGTTTCGAAACATTCTGCTATGACCTCTCCCGTCGCTTTTTCGTACTTGTCGCGCACCTCGGCTTCCGAAAGCAGACGCGTGCACGGAACCGGGCCGTGAAAATGGTCGGCGTGGGTCGTGCCGTAGGCGGGAATGTCCGCGCCGGACTGCGCCCATGCGGTCGCCTTCGCCGAATGCGTGTGCACGACGCCGCCGATGCCCTGGAACGCGCGGTACAGCTCCAGATGCGTCGGAAGATCGGACGACGGACGGAGCGAGCCTTCGAGCACGCGGCCGGAAAGATCGACGACGACGATGTCGTCCGCCGTCATGCCGGCGTAGCCGACTCCGCTCGGCTTGATCGCCACGGTGCCGCGCGCGCGGTCTATTTCGGATGCGTTGCCCCAGGTCAGGATGACGAGTCCGTGCCTCACGAGCGCGAGGTTCGCTTCAAGAACGCGGGCTTTGAGTTCGGTGAATTGCGATGACATGACAGAAGAGGTCCCGAAACCGGCGCGCCTGCGTCAGATCTCCGACGAGGCGTCCGCTTTCAGTTGGTTGATGAGACGGAACACTTCCTTGTAATCCGGAATGCCGACGATGTCGCCGAAAGCGTTCGCGCGCACCGCGCGGCCCGCGGCGGCGTCGGAAAAAATCACATTCCCGACTCCGATTCTGCGGCCGAAAAAGCCCTGACGCACCGAAAGACCGTATATCTCGTCCAACGGCCGGACCATGATGCGTTTCGATCCGGCTCCGCCAGACACGTAGACCCCGCGGTCCGTCACCATGTACTCGGTGTTCCTGTATTTTCGCAGCGAGAACAGAACTCCGCCCAGATAAATCCACACCGGCATGAGATGGAACAGGAAAAACGCGCACACGAACGCCAGTTGTTTGAAATTTCCGCCGGTCTTCGCGAAGCCGATTCCGAAAAGCATGAACCCGTCGAACGCGCTCCACACGATCGCAAAAGGAAGCATCGGATTGAAAATGCACTCCAAGATGAAGCATTTCCTGTTAGGACGGCCGAACCAATGAATCCGTTCGTCCGGACCCTTCATGGACTTCATTTCTTCTGAAACGGGTTCGTACATGGCGAAGAATCAGATGGATTCCAGAAACTTCTTCGTCACTTCGAACGAACGCCCGGAAACATTGGCCCAGAAATCGGAGTACTGGATGAAATGATTTTCGACGCCGGGGATGTCGCTTATCACGCGGAACGAAATGAACGGCACACCGAGCACGTGACAGGTCTGCGCGAGCGCGCCCGATTCCATGTCGACGGAAATCGCATCCGGCAGTTTCGCGCGGATGGCGTCGCACTCCGCAACGCCCGTGACGAACTGGTCGCCGCTGGCGAAGAGTCCGGTCGTGACGCCGTCGATCGCTTTCGCTTTCGCGAGCAGCGCCGGATCGGCCGTGAAGCGCGCGGGAAGCCCCTGCACCTGACCGAGTTCGCCCTCGGGGCCGCAATAAACGTCGTGGTACGCGATTTCGGAACTGGCTACGACTCCCAGCACGGAAAGCCTGCGGTCGAGACCGCCGGCGACGCCGGTGGAAATCAGCGCGTCGGGACGATCTGAGAGAATCAGTTTCACCGCGGTTATCGCCGCGTTGACCTTCCCGATTCCGGACGTGGTGACGACGATGTCGTTGCCGCCGAGACGCCCCGAAAAAAATCCGCCGCGCTCCGACACGCAATCGAGGAGCGGAAGGATCGAGTCCCGCTCCTTTTCCATCGCGCAGACTACGGCGAGCTTCATTTCGCGACGTCTTTGACCACGGTAGTCGCGGTCTTGATGAAACCGGCGATGTTGGCCATGTCGGTCGGCAGAATCATCGTGTTGCCGGTCTTGGCGATCTTGCCGAACTCGTTGATGTACTGCTCGGCGAGACGGAGGTTGATGGCGGAAATGCCGCCGTCCGTCTGCGCGGCCGCGGCGATTTCACGCAAACCCTGCGCGGTGGCTTCCGCGACGAGGCGGATTTCCGCGGCGCGGCCTTCGGCTTCGTTCACGCGGCGGGCCTTTTCGCCTTCCGACTTCGCGATGGCTTCCTGCTTTTCGCCCTCGGCGCGGTTGATGCGAGACTGACGTTCGCCTTCGGATTCGGCGATGACGGCGCGCTTCTCGCGTTCGGCGCGCATCTGCTTCTCCATCGCGTCCTTGACCGACTTGGGCGGCTCGATCGTCTTGATCTCGTAGCGGGTCACCTTGACGCCCCACGGATCGGAAGCCTTGTCGACTTCGGCGCAGATCGCGCTGTTGATCGACGTGCGTTCGACGAACGTGCGGTCGAGGTCGAGTTTGCCGATTTCGCTGCGGAGCGTGGTCTGCGCGAGCTGCGAGCAGGCGTAGAGGTAATCCTGGATGCCGTAGGAGGCTTTCACGGGATCGACGACCTGCAGGTAGAGTATGCCGTCGACCGTCACCGTGATGTTGTCGCGCGTGACGCACTGCTGCGGCGGAACGTCGAGCGCGATTTCCTTGAGATCCCTCACGTACGCGACGCGGTCGAGAAACGGAAAGAGAATGTGGAAGCCCGCGTTGAGCGTGACGCGGTATTTGCCGACGCGTTCGATGATGAAGGCCTTTTTCTGGGGAACGACCTTTGCAGTTTTGAACAGCGTGATTATTACGGCGATGGCCAGAATGGTCAGCGTGTATGTGAGTCCCATGTTTTGTCCTCCTGTTTATTTGACTGTAAGTTCGAGATTGTCGCGGCGGACGATTTCCACGCGCGTTCCGACCGGAATCGCCCTGTCGGACGAAGCGATCCAGAGCGAACCGCGGAAGTCCACCTTGCCCGGCGCGTCCGGGGCGATCGCCTCGGAAACGATCGCGTGGGACCCCGCCACGCCGTCGTCGTCGGGATTTCCGCCGGCCGCGCTGACGTTGCCTTTGAACGAAACCGGGATGAACCGGCGCACGCCGAAAAGGAACACGAGAGTGAATGCGATGAAACACAGCACGAGCGCCGACATGCCCATCGTCGGAACCGCGGCGTAAAGCAGACCCGTCGCGATCGAGGCCGCGCCGAAAAAGCAGATGATGAAACCCGGAACCGCGAATTCCGCGAGCACGAGCAGAATTCCGGCCACGATCAGATGTATCGACAGAGCAGGCATGAAATCCTCCTTTTCAGAACAATCGGCATTCTACACGAAAAACGCAAAAAAGTGCGGAACCGGGAGCACGGCGCGTCACATCCGTTCCGGGGCGCGGATTCCGAGAAGGGAGAGGCCCTTTTCGAGCACCGCGGCGACAAGCGCGCAAAGATGGACGCGGCTTTCGCGCACGCCGGGCTCCGCTTTGAGGAACGGATGGCTCTGATAGAACGAGCTGTAGGCCTGGGCGAGCGCGTAAAGGTGTTCGGCCAGCACGCACGGACGGTACGCTTCCGCGGCGCGCTTCACGGCGCCCGGGAAGGTCGCGATTTTGAGCGCGAGCGCGCGTTCGACCTGATCGCCGAGCGCGATAGGGGCCGAAAGAACGTCCGTTCCGGGGAACGCCTCGGCGAACTTCGCGAGCACCGAACGGATGCGGGCGTAGGCGTACTGCAGATACGGACCCGAATTGCCTTCGAGCGACATCGCCTTGTCCCAGGTGAACGTGATGAGCGTGCGCGGATCCTGCGAAAGATCCGCGTATTTCACGGCGCCGCAGCCTATCGCCTCCGCGAGGACGTTCTGTTCATCCTCCGGCCAGTCGGCGTGATTTTTGCGCACGATGTCGAGCGCGCGGCGGTGCGCTTCGTCGAGAAGGTCCTTGAGCTTGATCAGGTTGCCCTGGCGCGTGCTGATCGTGCCTTCGGGAAGGCGCATCAGACCGAACCACACGTGCACGAGTTCGCAGTCGGGGCGCGCGATGCCGAGCTTCCTGCAGATGTGGAAAAACTGCTTGAAGTGCAACTGCTGGCGCTCGTCGGTGACGTAAACGATTTTAGCCGGCGCGTAGTCCTCTTCGCGCACCGCGACCGTGGCGATGTCCGTCGTCGTGTAATTGAAACCTCCGTCGCGCTTGCGCACGATGGCGACATCGAGGCCGTCCTCGGTGAGATCGACGATCGTGGCGCCGTCGCTCTCCTTGGCGACACCGGCTTTTTCGAGGGTTTCGACGACGCCGGCGAGGCGGTCGTTGTAATAGCTTTCGCCGCGCGTCGTGTCGAACCTGATGTCGAGGCGCGAATAGATTTCGTCGAACGTGCCGCGGGAAAGGCGGATGAATTCCTGCCACAGCGCGCGGTTCTCCGGATCGCCCTGCTGCAGCTTCACGGTCTCGTTGCGGCACTCGTCCATCCACGCGGGATCGGCCTTGGCGCGGGCGTAGCTTTCGACGTAAATGCGCTGGAGCTCTTCGACCGGATCCGCGTCGAGCGCGGCTTTGTCGAGAAATTCGCGGTAACCGCGGATGATTATGCCGAACTGCGTGCCCCAGTCGCCGATGTGGTTGTCGGCGATCACGTTGTAACCGAGCGCGCGGTGCAGCGCGTCGATCGAGCCGCCGATCACCGTCGAACGGATGTGGCCGATGTGCATCGGCTTGGCGACGTTCGGGGAGGAATAATCGATGACGAACGTCTTGCCGGCGCCCGTTTGAGGAATGCCGCGCATGGCGGCGTCCGCGCCTATTTCGGCGGCCTTGGCGGCGATCGCCGAATCCTCGAGCGTGATGTTGATGAAACCCGCACCGGCGATTTCGAGTTTGGAAACGACTCCCTGAAACGACGCTCCGGCGACGACCGCTTCGGCGATTTTGCGCGGCGGCATGCGCAGAGTCTTCGCCAGTCCCATGGCGTCGTTGCACTGGTAATCGCCGAATTCGGGACGGGCGCTGGGCGCGACGCGCCCCGCGGCCGCGGCTTCGGGCGACCCCGGAAAAGCCGCGGCGAAGCGTCCGGAAAGCCAGTTGGAAAGTTCGTCTTCTAAAAGGGTGTTTTTCATTTGGATTCGTTTAACCGGGCAGGAAGAACGTGTGGACCGACGTCGGCGTCTGATAAATGAGATAGTGGGCGAAATCCACGACCAGCGTGAGCGCGGCCAGACCTATTTCACCCATGATCACGCCGATGAAAAGAGGTTTGAATTTCTTGTAGGATCCGCCGCCGCCGAAACGCACGATGAGCTGCTTCACCGCCCAGCCGCAGAAATACGACTGCCATCCGCAGTTGCTCGGATACGTGCCCATCATCAGCAGAATGATCGGATGCAGCGGGAAGCGCGAAAAACGGAAGCGGACGAACGAAAGCAGGAACACGAGCACCAGACCGAACAGGAAGCTGCGCGCGTAAATGCCGTCGCCCGTCGGAGAGATGAACGAGAGGCGTTCGAGCGGAGACGCTTCGAGTGACTTCTCGAACATCCCCGAGGATTTGAGCTGATGAAACTGCAGCGACACGCTGTTGAGAAACACCTGCGGCGGCGTGGTCGCGGCGTAGCTGTCGCGCATCGGGCCGACGTTGTAAATCGAATAGAACGTGCTCAGGAAAGCGACGGCGAGCGCGATGAGCACCGCGAAAACCGCGATGCGGAACACCTTGCGCAGACGGATCCCGTGATCGTCGGCGATTTTGGCGCCGGTCGCCACGAACGGCATGAGCGATTCGCGCGGATCGTGCCACAGCGTGGAGGTGCCCCACGAAAGAAACGGCATGGCGTGGGGCCCGATCGCGGCCGGGCCGAGCATCGACGTCACCACCTCCGCCACGCCCCACGTGCCGGAGACGAACGGAATGCCGGATTCGCAGACGATGCGCGAAATGATGAGCAGCAGAATCAGAATGAGCAGGGAAATCAGCGTGCCGACGACCCAGGAACTGCACATCCACGAAAAGACGAAACACATTCCGACGGTGGAAATCAGCAGCAGTCGCGCGGCGACGATCGCGGAATCGTCCACCCCGTCGTCCGAATGCGTGCGGCGCAGTCCGAGCGCGGTCGCAATCACGCGGCCGTAGTAGACGCGCCCGGTGTAGAGCAAAATGAGCACGTAACCGAAGCTCGCTCCGGCACGGGTGAGGCTGATCGTGGCTTCCGGCAGCGAAGTGCCGAAAAAGTAGTAGTAGAAAACGCCGAACGCAACAAGCACGAACGGCGTGAGCGCATAGGAAATGGCGATTTCCGAACCCACGAAATACGCGATTCCGAAAAACGAAAAATAAAACGTCTGCGACGACAGTGCCCACCAGACCGGCGCTTTTTTGATCGCCGGCATCGCCACGTGGATCGGAAGCCACCACGTGCGCATGTTCGGGAACATGTCGTGGATGCTTGGAATGTCGCGCGGATACCAGCTGGCGAGATATTCCAGCAGAAGAATGATGAAAACCGGAAGAAATCCGCACCAGAACAAACGGTTTTTGAAAATGTCGGGCACGCCCCGGCGGCCGCCTTCGATGTGACCGAGCGACCCGAAGAACTGCGCGAGCGGATATGACAGCTGTTCGCGTTCCGCCCACTGACGGTGAACCACGAACTGAAGCGAAAGCGCGGCGAGCGAAAGACACACGATCGCGGGACCCCAGTGGAGCATCGGTTTGAGCCACGCTCCGAGAGGCAGCGCCCACAGCGAAAGGTTCTTTCCGGCGGTGGCGAGACCGGTGAAAAAGCCGCGGTAGACGGTTTCGTATTCCGGCGATGAAAGGGCTTCCGCCGTGCCGGGCCACGGATCGGGGAAAAGTTCGGGACGGATGTACTGCGTCAGCAGTTCGTGCTCGTTCCAGTCCGTGTGAGAAGACAGGAAGTACCACGGCATCATGACCATGCGGTGAAAATAACGGAACAGTCCCGACGTCGGCGGATAACACGCGACGAGGGTGCTGAGCATGACGATGGCGAACTGTCGCGAATCCAGCGAAAAGCGCTCCGAAGCCCGGTTGTTTTTGGAGATCCTGTCCCACAAGGCCCAAAATCCGTTCCAACCCACCGCCAGCACGGCGAAATAAAGGCACGCCCCGATCGGCAGCGAGTTGCCGATCATGTGCGTGCCTTGGAGAACCGAATCGTGGAAATCCGACAAAGCGGCCATGAATACGATTCCCAAAATCGAAAAAAATGCAGTGCGAATCATGGTTGGCATTCTACCAAATTCAACGGGTCCGGGCAAACCGCCGACGCAGTGAGATACGAACAATCGGAAAGACCGTCCTGACCATGCTCGGACTGGCGCGAAAAACGCAATGAAGCGCGGATTCAGGCGGCTCCGAGACTCGATCGCCGTCCCGTTTCCGACGCACCGCCGGAACGGAACCGGACGGACGGCGGAACCGCTCCGCCGCCGTCTTCCGAAACTCCCCGAGCCGCGCCTGGCGGATGTCGGTCAATCCGCGTCTTCGACGTCTATCTTCTGACCGCCGGCGCTCTTCCATTCGAGCCACGCGGCGATGAACGGCGCAAGCTGGCCGTCGAGCACGCCCTGCACGTTGCCCGTCTGGCAGCCCGTGCGGAGGTCTTTGGCCATGGTATACGGCTGAAGCACGTAGGAGCGGATCTGGTTTCCCCAGGAAATCGAGCCTTTTTCGCCGTAAAAACGTTCGAGCGCGGCGCGTTTTTTATCCTCTTCGTACTCGTAGAGTTTCGCCTTGAGCACGGCCATGGCCTTCTGGCGGTTGGCGTGCTGCGAACGTTCGGCGTCGCACGTCACCACGATGCCGGACGGGACGTGGCGGATTCGGATCGCGGAATCGGTCTTGTTGACGTGCTGACCGCCCGCGCCGCCGGAGCGGTACGTGTCGATTTCGAGGTCTTCCGGCTTGATTTCGACATTGATGTCGTCCTCGAGTTCGGCGACGACGTCGAGCGACGAAAACGACGTGTGGCGGCGTGCGTTCGCGTCGAACGGCGAAATGCGCACGAGGCGGTGCACGCCGCGTTCGGCTTTGAGGTAGCCGTAGGCGTTCGGGCCCTTCACGGCGAAAGTGCAGGCGGAAAGACCGGCTTCGTCGCCCGGGGTTTCGTCCATCATTTCAAGCGTGAAGCCCGCGCGTTCGCAGTAACGCGTGTACATGCGCAGCAGCATGCTCGTCCAGTCGCAGGCCTCGGTGCCGCCCGCGCCGGCGTGCAGCGTGAGAAACGCGTTGCAGCGGTCGAGCGGCCCCGTGAGAAGCGATTGGGTCCGAAGTTCGGAAAAAGACGACTCCGCTTTGACCAGCGCGTCCTCGGCTTCCGCCATGAGCGCCTCGCGCCCGGCGTCGTCCGTTTCTTCGCGGGCGAGTTCAAGCAGCGCTTCGAGATCGGCGCACTGCGAGGCGATGTCGTCGAACGGACGCTGAACCGCCTTGTGCGCGTTCGCCTTCGCGATCGTTTCCTGCGCGGTTTTCTGGTTGTTCCAGAAATCCGGCGCCGCGGCGAGTTCGTCGAGGGCGGCTACGGCCTTGCGGCGTTCCTCGACGCCGATGTAGACGGTCATTTCCGAAAGCCCCTTCTTGAGGGATTCCAGACGCGGCAGAAATTCTTCGATCATCATCGCCATGGCGGTCCGAAGTTCGATGTTTGAAGTTTGAGGCGCTAGGTTCCGGCCCGGAACGGAAGTCCGGGCGCGGGATTGTCAGTGGTGGCGGAAACCCGTGCGGTGCGGGCCGCGGCGCGGCGGACCGGAACGGAATCCTCCGCCGGGACGTCCGCCCGACGGAGCGTGATGCTCGCGGCGCGGAATGAAATGCGTGGGTTCGGGAGGCGGCGCGAACATTTCCTCATCCGGCATCTGGCACGGCAGCTCGCGGCCGATGAGCTTTTCGATGTCGGGGATGATGAACGACTCGTCTTCGCACGCGAACGAAATGGCCACGCCGTGTTCGCCCGCGCGGCCGGTGCGGCCGATGCGGTGGATGTAATCGTCCGGTTCGTACGGGAAATCGTAATTGACGACGAAAGAAATCTCGTCGATCTGCAGTCCGCGCGCCGCGACGTCCGTCGCGACGACCTGCTTGATCGTGCCTGCGCGGAATTCGTCGAGAATGCGCATGCGCTTCTTCTGGTCGACGTCGCCCGAAAGCTCGGCCACCGGAAGATCGCGTCCGCGCAGTTCGCGCACGAGCTTCTCGCACTCGCTCTTTCGGTTGCAGAAAATCAGGATGCGCTCCTCGGGATGATTCTTGAGAATGTTCCAGAGCACGGCGAGTTTCTGCGCCGACGAAATCGGATAGACGATCTGCTTGATGGTTTCCGCCGGACAATACTCCGGATCCACCGCGATCTGCACCGGATTCGGCATCCACTGCGCCGCGAGACGCATCACGTTTTCGCCGAGCGTGGCCGAAAAAAGAAGCGTCTGGCGCTCCTTGGGCAGATACGAAACGATCTTGCGGACGTCGGGGATGAATCCCATGTCGAGCATGCGGTCGGCTTCGTCGATGACGAGCGTGTGCACGGCCGAAAGGTCGATCACGTGCGAACGGCGGAAGTCGAAAAGACGCCCGGGCGTCGCCGCGATGATGTCCATCGGTTCGCTTTCAAGCGCGGTCTGCTGCTTTTCGTGATCGCAGCCGCCGTAAACGGCGAGGCAGCGCAGACCGCAGTGTTTTCCGAGCTTTTTGGCGTCTTCGATGATCTGAACGACGAGCTCGCGCGTCGGCGCGAGCACCAGAACCGCAGGCTTGCCCGTCACCGTGGGACGGGTCTCGGGACGCTCCAGCATCCGCTTGAGCGCCGCCACCAGAAACGCCGCGGTCTTGCCGGTGCCCGTCTGGGCGCGGCCGGCGACGTTGTCGCCCGCCATCGTGCGCTCGAGGGACGCCGCCTGGATCGGCGTGCAGTACTGGAATCCCA
>JAZUJQ010000252.1:0-2581 GCA_045642845.1 Kiritimatiellia bacterium | reverse complement strand
AGCCGTCCTCCGCGACGGTGCAGGTGTTGTTGCGGAACGCCACGTCCGTCGGGGCTAGAGACACGCGCTGGCTCATGGCTTCGAGCACGCCGCGTCCGCAGTACTCGGAGGCAAGGTCGCATCCGATGACCGACATGTTGGCGACGTCCGAAGAAGTCGGAAATCCTTCGGGAAGCGTGCGCAGGGTGCCGGACGCGCCGCGGCGCGCGATTTCGTCCATCGCAGGCGTGCGCGCGGCCATGAGCGGAGTTTTCCCGCCCAGCGCGGCGAGAGGCTCGTCGGCCATGCCGTCGGGCAGAACGAGAATCGTTTTGATCGGCTTTTTCATCGGATCTGAAATCATTTCGAAACCGCTTCCGCGAAACGCGCGCGCACCGCTTCGGGCGAATAACGGGCGAGGGTGTAGGCCCTGCCTTGTTCGCCGAGTTTGCGTGCGATTTCCGGCTTGTCGAGATACAGCGAAAGTTCTTCCTCGAACTGCGGATATTCGGAGAACCACAGTCCGCCGCACGAACTTTCGCACTGCCAGCGCAGCACCTCGCCGCGCGCGTGCACGAGCGCCGGGGTGCGCGCGAGCCACGCTTCGAGGATGACGATCGAGAGCGATTCGTTCACGGACGGGTGCACGAATGCGACCGCGCCGGCCATGGCTTCGCGCTTTTCCTGCTCGGAAACGAAACCCAGATCGTGGAACGCCGGTTTGAGCGTCTGCGGGATTTCGACCTCGCCGGAACCGGTCATCACGAGATGCACGTCGCGTCCGGTGCGGCGTCTGAACGCATCGAGGTAATCCACCAGGATCGGAGTGCCTTTGCCGCCTTCGCGCCGGCCGCTGTAAACCACGTACGGCGCGCTGATGCCCGTGCGTTCGGCGAACGCCGTTTTCGAGACTTCGAACGGCGGAATGCCCATGGCGATGACTTCCTCGACCTTTGGCGAAAGCCCGGGCATGAGCCGGTGTGCGAGCGCGCGTTCGGGATCCGT
The DNA here is from genome assembly GCA_045642845.1 of Kiritimatiellia bacterium. Taxonomy (GTDB): domain Bacteria; phylum Verrucomicrobiota; class Kiritimatiellia; order RFP12; family UBA3636; genus JAZUJQ01. Next base: position 1,597 of record JAZUJQ010000252.1, on the reverse strand, counting down.
GTTGAAGAGGAATCCGCGCACCTTGAGAAACGCCTCCTGCAGCGCGTCGATGCGGGCGAACGCTTCGTCGTGGAAACACGGCACGAGCAGAACGCGGTCGGGCGCGGCCAGGGCCACTTCGCGCGTGAGACCGAAGAGGTACGGTCCGGCGATCACGCGGTCGATTTCCGTGTGCGACCGGACGTATTCCACGAGATGGCTGGAGTTGACGCCGTTGGAGAGCCACTTGAGCTGGTCGGGGTACGACAGCCTGGCTTCGCGCGAAAGCTCCCCCTGCAGCTGCAGAAACAGATCGACGTTCCGCGGATCGACGGCGAAACGGCGGACGGTCATGCCGTCGCGTTCGAACGATTCCTCCGGGAATTCGTTTTCCCAGGTGAAATGGTTTTTCGCGCAGGTGACGAGCATTTCGACGCGGTGTCCGAGCCGGACCGCGTCACGGGCCATTTCATAAAGCAGCGTCTCGGCGCCGCCGACCGTTCCCGGTTCGTGAAGACGCGGCGATACGAAAGCGATCGTCATTGTTTGCGGCCTTCCAGTTCGCGTATTCTGTCTTCGAGCGCCTTGATGCGCTTTTCGGAGCGGCGGTTCGTGATTTCGACCGCGGCGAGCAGGAGTCCGTTGGTCTGGTTCTGCTGGGACCACAACCGGAACGTGTAGAACTTGAGCAGCTTCCAGATGACTTTTTTGAGCGCCTTCATCAGCGGAGCGACTGACGAATGGCGCTCGACGATTTCGAAATCGTTGATGTCGACGGTCACGATCTGATGCAGGCACCGGATGTAGCACTCGAGGAATTCATCGTCGTCCTTGATCGTGAGCAGATTGTTGCGCTCCGCACGCGCCGTGATTTCATCGTCGTACACTCCGGCCGCGCGTTTCTTCGCGACGGATTCGAGGATTTCTTTTTCGAGCGCGTGGACGTCGACGCCGTCGGCGCCGATTCTGATGAATGGTTCGGTTTCTTCGTTCATCGTTTGTTTCCCCGTTTTGCCGGTTTGACCGCAGGTGTGCGGAGCAGAAGTTTCATTTCTTTTTCGGTGACGTCGCGCCAATCCCCGGCTTTCAGATCCGTCGGAAGTTCAAGCGCGTTCACCGCGGTGCGGCAGAGCGATTCGACGCGCAGACCCGCCTGTTCGCACATCTGGCGGATCTGGCGGTTGCGTCCCTCGCCGAGTTTGAAAACGAGCCTGTGGCGGGGTCCCAGCGGACCGTCGTGCAGGCGCATCGCGTATTCCACCTGCGCCGGGCGCGTTTCGTAACCGTCTTCGAGCGTGACGGGTCCGTTGAGGAACGCCAGCGTCTCTTCGTCGAACATTCCGCACGTCTGGACGCGATACGTTTTGACATGGCCGAACCTGGGGTGGGTGAGACGGTTGATCAGCCCGCCGTCGTTCGACAGCCCGATCAGACCTTCGCTGTCGCGGTCGAGACGGCCGGCCGAAACCAGACGCTCTTTCACTCCGCGCAGGCAATCGTAAATCGTCGGGCCGCGCGAACCGTCCTTCGTGCACGAACCGCCGCGCGGCTTGTTGAGAATCACGGTACGCGTCCGTTTGGCGGGCGCGGGCGCGAGGGGGCTGCCGTTGACGGGAAT
>JAZUJQ010000251.1:0-7622 GCA_045642845.1 Kiritimatiellia bacterium | reverse complement strand
CGGCGGCATCCGCGACACCAAGCAGATCCTCGAGCAGAAGTTCCCGGTTTTCTACAAATACCGCACGTCGAACGGTTCCCTCGGCCGCTGCATGATCACGCACTATCAGGTCCCGATCCGCATCGGCAAAGTGACGGTCCGTCCCGGCGACATCATTTTCGGCGACATCGACGGCGTGCTGTGCATCCCGCGTGAAATCGCCTATCCCGTGCTTCTCCGAGCCGAAGGCATCGAGAAAAACGAGGTGGACATTTTCTCGTGGGTGCGCCAGGGCGACACCATCAGCGAAATCATCGACAAGGGCGGGTATTTTTAAGCGAAGTCCCGAGACGCAGTTTTTTCTGTTCTCCAGTCCAGATGTTTTCTCCGAAAAACGTTGTCCCCGGATCGTACCGGCACGTGCTGCGGATCGCGCTTCCGATGGTTCTCGGGAACGCGGCGTTCACCATCATGCAGTTCACGGACCGCATGCTGCTGGCGCGTCATTCCAGCGAGGCGATAGAGGCCGCGCTGCCGTCCGGCGTGCTCACGTTCACGCTGGTCGGTTTCTTCGCGGCGGTCGCCGGATATTCCGGCACCTTCGTGTCGCAGTACCACGGCGCCGGCGATCGCGAGGGCTGCGCGCGGGCCTGCGTTTCCGGCATCATCATCTCGCTCGTCTGCATACCGGCGTTTCTTCTTCTCATTCCGGCGGCCGACTGGATAACGAGGATTTCCGGACACCGCGAAAGTCTTCAGGCGCTCGAGCACCAGTACGCGTTCTGGATGATCCTCGCGGGATGCCCGACCGCGCTGCACTGGACCTTCGGCGGGTATCTCTCCGGACGCAACCGGGTTGTGGCGGGCACCGTCGTTTCGATTCTGTCGTGCGCGGTGAACATCGTGCTGGACTATATCCTCATTTTCGGCAAATGCGGATTCCCGTGCATGGGACTCGAAGGGGCCGCGATAGCGACGTTCGTTTCGCAGATCGTCGGATTGTTTTTCGTGGCCGTTCCGATTCTGACCGATCCGGATTCGCGGAACCTTCCGTGGCTGTCGTATTTCAGAAAACCGGATTGGTCGCTCGTGCGCCGCGTGATCCGTTTCGGCACGCCGTCGGGCGTGCAGTTGTTTTTCGACGCCGGTGCGTTTTCGCTGTACATCATGCTCACCGGGACGCTCGACGAGCTTTCCCTCGCCACGAGCAACATCGCCTTTTCGATCAACCATCTGGCGATTTCGCCTCTCATCGGTCTCGGCGGCGCGGCCGCCGTGCTTGTGGGGCAGTTCCAGGGCGCGCGCGACAGCGCGAACGCCATGAAGGCCGGCGACCGCTGCATGCATCTGGGCTGGTGCTACATGGCGGCGATGGCCGTGCTGTTCGTGGCGCTGCCGGAAACCCTGCTGTCGCTGTTCAAATCGCCCGACGCCCCGTACACGGTCGCCGAGATGGTTTCGCTCGGCCGCAGACTTCTCGTTCTGCTGGCGATGTGGGGGATGTTCGACGCGATGAACGCCGTTTACTTCGGCTGCCTCAAGGGCGCAGGCGACACCAGGTTCATCCTTCTGTTCATCACGATCATGAACTGGGCGTTCTGGATTCCGGTCGAGTATCTGGTGCTGCGCGTCTTCAAATGGGGACTGCTGCCGTCGTGGTACGTCCAGGTGGTGTTCATCATTCTCATCGCGGCCGGGGTTTATCTCCGGTGGAAACGCGGTCCGTGGTCGCGGATAGACCTTCTCGGCCGCACTGCGAAACAAACTGACGCGGGTCTTGTGCAATGAACGGACAATGCAATCGCGCGGCCGCGTTGCGGCGCATGTTTCTGCGGATACTCGCGACGGTGGCGGGTACCGCGCTCCACAGTTTTTCCGTCGTTTTTCTGCTGAACAAAGGCGCGTTTTATTCCTCCGGCGTGACCGGAATCAGCCAGGTTTTCGCGACTCTGGCCGGTTCCCCGATGCTCGTGCCGGTTCTCGTCGCCGCGCTTAACGTGCCGTTGTTCGTGCTCGGCTGGAAATCGGTCAGCCGCAACTTCGCGTGGTTCAGTCTGCTCTCGGTCGGCGTGCAGGTCGTGCTCATTTACGCGTTCACGCTTCTTTTCCAGGCGGGATTCGATCCGTTCGGAAAACTGGTGTTCGACACGGTGGCGGCGGACGGCACCGTAAGACAGACCGGCACGCTCACGCTCGCCGTGCTCGGCGGCGTGCTGTGCGGTCTGGGGCAGGGCCTGACGTTGCGCGCGGGGGCGTCGACGGCCGGCATGGACATCGTGGCGCAGTATTTTTCGCTTCGCACGCGGCTCACGTTCGGATACATCACGGCGGCCGCCGACATCTGCATCATCATCGCCGGCACGATCATCGCCGGCGATATCTCGATCGGCGTGTACACGATCGTGCGCGCGGTGCTCGCCGCCATCGCGATCGACAAGATCCACACGATTTACAAATACCAGAAAATAACGATCGTTTCGGACAAATGGCGTGAAATCTGCGACGAACTGATTTCGCGCTTCCCGCACGGCATCACGGTTTACGAAGCCGTCGGCGCATACACCGGCAACACGCACCATGTGCTGGAAACGATCGTCATGAACTACGAGTTCGAGGAATACAGGGCCATAGTCAAGCGCATCGACGAGAATGCGTTCCTCCATTGTTCGGCGGTCAAGCGCATCGACGGCCGTTTCATTTTCAGGGCCATCGCCTGACGCGCGGAACGGCGATCCTCCCAAAAAAGAAAGATTGCGGCATGAACGCGAAAAAACACGGAACTTCACGAAATCCGATCGATCGGGCGGAATCCGCCGCGCGTACGGGCGCGGTGCTTTGCGAACAGACTTTCCGTTGGTACGGCCCGAAGGATCCGGTGCCGCTTTCCGACATCCGCATGGCCGGCGCCACCGGCGTGGTCACGGCGCTTCACCACGTCCCGAACGGCGAGGTCTGGACGAAAAGCGAAATCCGCGCCCGGCAGAAACTCGTGCGCGCCGGAGGACTCGAGTGGACGGTCGTCGAGAGCGTGCCCGTCCACGAACACGTCAAAACGCAGGAAGGCGCATGGAAGCGTTATCTCTCGAACTACTGCAGATCCATCGAGAATCTCGGCGCGTGCGGAATCAAAACCGTCACGTACAACTTCATGCCCGTGGTCGACTGGACCCGCACCGATCTTTCCCGTGAAATGCCGGACGGTTCGCGCGGTCTTTACTTCGAGCGCGCGGCGTTCGACGCGTTCGAGCTTTTCATTCTCAGGCGTCCCGGCGCGAAGGATGCGGTGAGCGCGGAGCGGTACGACGCCGCGCTGCGCCGTTACAAGGCGATGCGTCCGTCGGAACGCGACCGTCTGACGCGCACGATCATCGCGGGGCTTCCCGGCGCCGAGGAAAGCTTCACGCTGGACAATTTCCAGACGCAGCTCGACCGTTACGCGGCGATCGGCGACGAAGAGCTCCGCGAACATCATTACGATTTTCTGCGCGCGGTGTGTCCGGTCGCCGACGAAGCCGGCGTGCGTCTCGTGATTCACGCGGACGATCCGCCGTATCCGATTCTCGGTCTGCCGCGCGTCATGAGCACGGCGGAGGACTTCCGCCGCGCCGTGAAGGCGGTGCCGAACCCGTCGAACGGTCTGTGTCTCTGCACCGGTTCGTTCGGCGTGCGCGCGGACAACGATCTTCCCGCGATGATGCGCGAATTCGGCGACCGCATCGACTTCGTGCATCTGCGAAGCGTCAAGCGTTTCGCGAACGGCGATTTCATGGAGGACAACCACCTCGAGGGCGACGTGCCGATGGTCGAAGTCATGAAGGCGCTGCTCGAGGTCGAACGGAAACGCGGCCGTTCCATAGCCGTGCGTCCCGACCACGGGCACCAGATGGCCGACGATCTGCGCAAGAAGACCAATCCCGGCTATTCGCTCATCGGCCGGTTGCGCGGCCTTGCGGAAATCCGCGGCCTCGAACGCGGCCTTGCCGCGGGCATGGACTGACCCCCGCGCGCGCGGCGCACCGGTCCGGCCGGGCCTCGTTCACAGGATCAGCATGCAGTCGCCGTAGCTGTAGAAGCGGTACTTTTCGCGGATCGCTTCGGCGTATGCATGGAGCGTGAAATCGCGCCCGGCGAGCGCGCTCACCATCATGAGCAGCGTCGATTGCGGCAGATGGAAATTCGTGAGCATCGCATCGACTGCGCGGAATTCGTACGGCGGGTAAATGAAAATCGATGAACGCGATTTTTCGGCCGTGACCGTGCCGTCGTGCGCCTGCGCGCTCGTTTCGAGCGTGCGGACGCTCGTGGAGCCGACCGCGATCACCCGACCGCCGCGAGCCTTGGCGGCCGACACCGCGCCGGCCGTCTCCTCCGGGATTTCGTAACGCTCGGAATCCATCACGTGGTCCTCGATCCGGTCCGCCTTCACCGGACGGAACGTGCCGGGCCCCACGTGCAGAGTCACGTATTTCCTGTCGACTCCGTGCGCCGAGATCGCCGCCAGCAGTTCTTCCGAAAAATGCAGCCCGGCGGTGGGCGCCGCGACGGCGCCCGTTTCGCGCGCGTAGACCGTCTGGTAGCGCTCGCGGTCCAGCCCGATGCGCAGGTCTTCGCCTTCGCGTTTGATGTACGGCGGCACCGGCGGCACGCCGTGTTCGTCGAGAATCGAAAAGAAATCGCCTTCGAATTCGAGCGCCAGATCGAGATGGCCGTCCCGCGCGCTTTTTTCGAGAATCGTCGCGCGGATGCGGTCGTTCGCGAGCAGCATGACGCGTCCCGGAAGGGCGGGGCGGGAGGATTTGCAGAGCGCGGTCCATGCGCCTGCGCGGAGCCCGGACGGCTCGACGAAAAGCACCTCGACGCGCCCCGGCGAGTCCTCCCAATGGCCGAACGTCCGCGCCGAGAAAACGCGCGTGTCGTTGAAGACCATGAGGTCTTTCGGATCCAGATAGGAAACGATGTCGCCGATGCGGCGGTGTTCCACCGTGCGCGTGGCGCGGTGGAGCACCATCATGCGCGATGTGCCGCGTGTTTCGGGAGGAACCTGTGCGATAAGTTCCGGCGGCAGGTTGTAATTGAAGTCGGACGTCAACATGACCGCTGCGGAAAATGGTGGGCAATACTGGACTCGGACCAGTGACCCCCGCCGTGTGAAAGCGATGCTCTAACCAACTGAGCTAATTGCCCGGGGGATGCGCGGCCGCGGACCCTCCGCGACTGCAACGGCGGGGGAGACTATCAAAACGGACATGGAAAAATCAACCGAAATCTGAAACCGGAAATCGGAACGCAGGCGCGGCCCGCCGCGGTCGCCCGCGATCGGTTCGCCCGTGAGGCCGATTTCAATCATGGGTTTCTCCGTGTCGCGGCCGGCTGCGGTCGCCCGCAATCGGCTTGTCCGCCGCCGCACGGCCCTGAAATGCGGCGCGCGAGGACTCTTCCGCCATTTTTCGCTTGCAATCGAACGGTGTTTTTCATATTCTCTTGCCGCGTTTACAAGGAGAATACCCATGTCCAGAGTATGCGCAATCTGCGGCAAGTCGCCGCTCACAGGCAATCACATCGTCCGTCACGGTCTCGCCAAGTACAAGGGCGGCATCGGTTTGCACACCACGGCGGTGACGCCTCGTCGTTTCCTCCCGAACCTGCATCGCGTTCACGCCGTCGTGGACGGCACGCCGCGTACGATCTACGCCTGCGCCGCCTGCATCAAATCCGGTCGCGTTGTCAAGGTTTCGGCATCCAAGAAACCCGCAACCAAGTAAAAAGTCATGGAAGACACGCCCGTCAGTCGCAGCGAAGAGCTTGATGCCTCCGAAATTCCGGAGACGGACATTTTGTTCGAGTGCCCGCATTGCGGGAAATCGCTCTCGATCGATCAACGCGGCGCCGGGCTTGTCATCCGTTGCACCCAGTGCGGCAATCAGGTCACGGTCCCGATTCCGGAAGGAATGGAGATCGAGGATTTCGACGCCACTCCGGAAGAACTTTCCTCCCAGCTGCTCTACGCGCGGCAGACTCTCGCCAAGGCGCAGTCGCGCCTGAGGGATCTCGAGGCCGAGAAGATCGCGCTCAAAGAAGCGGTCGAGCACGCCGCCCGGCGTGAAGAGGAGTTGATCCGCAAGCTCGGCACGGTCCGCAAAATCGCCGAGGATTCGATCGACGCCAGCCGTCTCATGTCCGAACGCCTCGAGATGGTCCGTTCGATCATTCTTCCCGAGCTGCAGGACTCCGCGCAGCAGTGATGCGCGGCGTTTTTTTCCTCTCGTTGATAAAGCGTTCCGCACTTCCGCGGCAATCCTCCCAATCGTGGATTGCCGCGATTCTTTTTGTCCTGTTCGTTCTGGATTTGATCGTCAGGCGCGGCGCGTGGCGTTCCGTGTTTTGAAACGCGCGTCCCGTTCCGAGTCCGACGCCATTACGGTTTCATGCTTTTCCGCGCGACAAAAAAGATACTTTATGACCAGCATTCCGGTCTCGGAACTCGACCTTCCGCCGTTCAAGGCGTTCGACAAAGGATGGTTTCTTCTTTCCGCAGGCGATTTCGCCGCGGGAAAATGGAACTGTATGACGGTGTCGTGGGGCTTCTTCGGCACGATGTGGGGAAAACCCGTCGCGCAGGTCGTGGTGCGTCCGCAGCGCTACACGCGTGAATTTCTTGATTCCGGCGATTCGTTCACGCTTTCGCAGTTCGGTCCGGAATGCAGGAAAGCGCTTTCACTGCTCGGTTCGAAGAGCGGACGTGACGGCGACAAGGTGGCGGAGTCCGGACTCACTCCCGTCGCGGCCTCCGAAGTCCGGGCGCCCGTTTTCGCCGAAGCCGATCTGACGCTCGAGTGCCGCATCCTGTTCAAGCAGGAGATGGCGCGCGAAGCTTTCGTGGACAGGACGATCCTCGGAGACTGCTATCCGACGGACGACCGCCACATCGTCTACATCGGGGAAGTCGTCGCGGCGCATCGCCGTTGAAATCCGGGCTTTCGTCCGCCCGTTCAACCGTGCGCCGAAGCGCCGGGTTTTACGGCGAATGCGCTGGCCCAGGCCCAGGAAAGGTTGTAGCCGCCGCAACGGCCGACGGGTGCGCACGCTTCGCCGATGACGAAAAGTCCGGGAATGGAGCGCGCTTCCAGCGTGCGCGGGTTGAGCGCGACGGTCGACACGCCGCCGCGGACGGCCATGCAGCCGGAGAATCCGTCGGTTTTCAGATTCTTAAATTCCATCGCCGCGCACGAATCGGCGAGCGCGAGCGTTTCTTCGCGGCCGAGCTGCGAAGCCGTCCTGTCGGCGGCGCCGCAACGCGCGCACAGGGCCGCGGCGAGCGAACGGGGAAGTTCGTCCGCGAGCAGATTGCGGACGAGCGCGGCGCCGTGAGGACCGCGCCACGAGCGGAAAAGCGAGATCCACTCGTCGCGCGACGTCCTGTCGGCGCGCCACGAGACCTTGAGCGTCCCGCATCCGGCCGTGGCGGCGTCGGCGCAGAAATCCAACGCGGCCGGGCCCGAGAATCCGGTGTGCGTAACGAGCAGCGCGCCGCGCGATTCGACGCCTTTGGCGTGCGGCAGCCGCAGCAGCGCGTCGGGCAGCGTGAGTCCCGCGCATTCGGCGGGCGCGTCGTCGACGTGCAGCGCGCCGAGCGCCGGCGCGGC
>JAZUJQ010000250.1:0-5191 GCA_045642845.1 Kiritimatiellia bacterium | reverse complement strand
GGACGCCGTCGCGCGCGGCGTTTTCGAAGAACCTGCGCATCGCCCTGCCGCCCGGGCAGACGGGCGGATCGTCGTGACGCTCCAAACGGATCTTCATTTCCTTGTCGGGCAGAAGAATCGGGCAGAGTCCTTCGCGCAGCTGAAGCGACGGAGGCAGGGAGGGATCGTCCTGCAGTTCAAGCGCGCGGCGCACGTTGCGGTCTCTTGGCATGGCGTGTATTTGTCAGAATTCGATCGTTTCGCCGTCGTACGCCGGCAGGACTCCGGGCGCGTAGCGTTCGATTATTTCCGCATGGAGGACATCGTGCCCGAGATGCATGAGGCGCGCGGTTTCGACACGGTGTCCGCGGAGCACGGACGCGGACGCGTCGAGAGTGAGATGGGATGCGTGCGGACGGTCGCGCAGCGCGTCGAGCAACGCGACGGACGCGCCGTCGAGAGCCGCGCCGAGTTCCGGCGTGACCTCCGAGCAATCCGAAGCGTAAACGAATCTGCGGCCCTCGAACGAAATCTCGAACGCCGACGCGACGCCCGGGCCGTGCGGGACTTCGATCGCGCGGACCGAAAACGGACCGATTTCGACCGGCTCGGCTCCGATGGCGTTGAAGCCGATGTGAGGACGGTACATCCCGAGCTGCTCCGGGAGCGGGTTCGGGTGCGCCACGTAATCGAATATGCGCTCGAGCCCCGCGAGCGTGCGCCGGCTCGCCCAAAGCGGGATGTCGCATTTCTGAAGCGTGTTGTAGCGGCGCAGTTCATCCAGCCCGAGCGCGTGGTCAGCGTGACAGTGCGACACCAGCACGGCGTCCACGCGCGGCAGATCGTACCTCAGAGCCTGGAACCGGAAATCGGGCGACAGATCGATCTGCAGCGCGAAACCGTCGGGAGACGTCACGTGGACGCCGGCCCGCAGACGTTTGTCGCGCGGATCATCCGACGTGCACACCCGGCATTTGCAGCCGATCAACGGCACTCCGGTTGAAGTGCCCGAACCGAGGATTTTTATCAAAGCTCCGGACATTGTCAGACATCCCAGCTTGCGGTGGACCTCGGCCGGCGCGATTCCGCCTTCTCCGCCACGGCGGCGCGGGCCGCATCGTCCGCGTACCTGAAACCGAGCCCGGCGAGAAGCCCCGCCGCGACCAGCGATGCGAGCATGTTCGATCCTCCGTAACTGAGGAACGGAAGGGCCAGCCCCTTCGTGGGGAGCACGTGCGTGACGACACCGACGTTCACGGCCGCGTTGAGCGCGATGTGAAGCGTGAGTCCGTAGGCCAGAAGCCGGCGTTTTTTGTCGCGTATTCCGGATGAAATGGAAAGCCCGGAAACGAAAATCGCGAAATAAAGGAACAGACACGTTCCGGTGAGAACAAGGCCGCCTTCTTCGCCGACCATGGAAAGAATGAAGTCCGTGTGGTTGTCCGGAAGATAACGCATCTTGTAGATCCCGTTCCCGAGACCGACGCCGTGCAGCCCGCCGCGCGCGAACGCGGACAGCGCCATTTCGATCTGGTAATTGTCGCCCTGCGACAATTGCCGGGCTTCTTCGGTCGAAACGGAACGGTTTCCCCAGACGCCGATGACGCGGCTGCGGCGTTCCGCGTCCGACATGATCAGAACGCAAAGGGCCAGCCCGGCGCACAGCGCCACGGCGCCGATGTCCTTCCAGCGCACGCCGGCTATCAGGCACAACGACAGCCCGACCGTGCCGGACATGATCGCCGAACCGAAATCGTGCTGCAGAAGGAACCCCGCCGCCGCGACTCCGATGGCGATGAAATGAACGCTGAACAGACGTTTCCAGAACACGCGGTCGTCATGCGCCATCGAACCGCCCCACCACGACAGCAGGACGATCAGCATCAGCTTGACGAACTCCGACGGCTGCAGCGAGAACGGACCGAGCTGTATCCAGCGGGACGCGCCCTTGGCGCTCCTGCCCAGACCGGGAACGTGCACCACGACCAACGCCAGCAGAATGCAGACGCCGAGAACGATCGCGCCGGTCTTCGTCAGATAACGATCGGGCGGAACCGCCGCCGCCACGGCCGCAAGCGCGACTCCGGCGATCACGAATTTGAACTGAAGCGCGAAATACCTGTGATGCGCGGCGACCGCCGTGACGCCGCTGAGACCGTCGACGCTGTACAACGTGATCAGCCCTACGGCTGTCAGCAGACAAACGCAGATGACGACACCCAGCGACAGCAGACGCATTTCCGCCCGCCCGGTCAGTGTTTGACGGGAACCTTGATTACGGCGCCGGGCTTGATGTCGCAGTTGGGATTGAGCCGACGCAGATCAAGCGGCGCGCAATTGAACTTCTGGGCGACGTTGTAGGAGTCCTCGTCGACACCGACGGTATACATGATCACGTCGGACACACCGTCCGCGACTTGAGCGGCCGGCGCCGGCGCAGGCGCGGGCGCGGCGGGGGGAGGCTGGACCGCAGGCGCTGGCTCGGACTCCTGGGCCGCGCCGATCAGGCCGTTCTCCAGAATGTCGTCGATCGTGGAATTGGTGCCGGGCACGGCGGCCTCGCCGCTCACCACCTTGCCGTATTCGGTGCGCTCGGGGAACGACGCCTGGGGCTGGGCCGCAGGCTGAGGCTGGGCGACCGCAGGCGCGGGCTGCGCCACGGGTGCGGGCGCGGGCGCGACCGGCGCGGCGCCGTTCGCCGGAGAAAGGCGGAGCTTCTGACCGACGATGATGTGGTTGGCGTCCTTGAGCGAATTGTATTCCATCAGCTGCGCGGACGTAAGCCCGTGCTGCGACGCGATGCGGGAAAGGCAATCGCCCTCGCGCACCACGTGGAACCCGTCGGCGGCGGGCTGCGGCACTGACGCCGGAACCGAAGCGGGACGGGACGCGACGGGCGCGGGAACCGCGGGAGCGGCGGGTGCGGGCGAAGCGATCGGCGCACGGCCGACGGAGACCTTCACCGTTTGACCGACGCGGATGCGGTTCGGATCGGAAATGTTGTTGAGCGACGTGAACTCCGACAGAGTCATGCCGTTCGCGTTCGCGATGCGGCCCGCGGAATCGCCGGGCTGGATCGTGTAAATCCTGTAGTTGTCGGCCACCGGCGTGCGCGGAGCGGGCGCGGCGATCGACGCGCCGTGCGTGTGGCTGGCGGTGAGACCGCTGTTGGAACCGGCGTACTCCGGACGCGCGTTGACGGTGTCGGCCGCGGCCGGAACCTTGACCGGAGCGCGGTACGCCGGCGCGGAAGCGACGGGTTTGCGCTGGGTCGACGTGACGGACGCGCCCTTGTAATCGGCGACGGCGTTGATCGACGGCACCGGAGCCGGGGACGCGACCGCCGGCGACGCCGACACGGGCTTCACGGATGAGGCCGGAGCCCGATCCGCGGAAGAAACGGGGACGGGCTTCAGAGAGGATGCCGGAACCGGCTTGACGGAAGACGCTGAAACGGGTTTGACGGAAACAGGACTCACGGAATCGTTCCTGCGGACGGCGTTTTGGCTCCGCGACTCGGAAGCGGACGCGCGCTGCTGACGATTTGCATAGTCGTTGCGCGAAGGAACGCCGGGTTGATAAACGCGGCAGCCCTGGATGGCGGCCGCAGCGGCGAAAAGACAAAGAAGCGTTGTTTTTTTCATTTTGTTCAAGTTTGAAACACGGCGGAAGAGTATAGGAAAACAAACGACCGAAATCCAGCGTTCCGGCGAAAATTCCGCTTGAAACCGGGGGTGGTTTTTGCCATAATCCGCCCCTCACGCACGCAGTGTAAGAATGCGCGCTTCCGTTTTTTACACCGAAAAGAACAAAACAAAGGATAATCATGTCCGTCAAAGTCAGACTCACGCGCGTCGGCGCTAACCGGGATCTTTCGTTCCGCATCGTCGCGGCCGACACCCGTTTCCCGCGCGACGGCCGTTTCATCGAGAACCTCGGCTGGTACGATCCTCAGATGCCCGGCAAGAACTACGAGCTCAAGCTCGAGCGCATCGACTACTGGAAGGGCGTCGGCGCCATCGTCAGCCCCATCGTGCTCTCCCTGATCAAGCGCGACAAGCGCACGAAGGAAGGCAAGCCGGAGCACACCCACCAGAAGATCTCCAAGGGCAAGAAGGCCGCCGCCGCCAAGGCCGCGAAGGCCGCCGCCGCGGAGTGACGTTCTTTCCGTCCCCGCGTTGACGCGCGGGGCGGAGGAGGCCGCAGGTGTCGTCCGACCGCACAGCGCTTCTTGTCGACGTCGTGACCGAGTTTCCCGGCATGGTCCGGGATTATCTCTCCGAGAGCATGCTCGGCCGCGCGGTGAAAATGGGCGCTTTCCGTCCCCGGATCGTGAATCCGCGGGACTTCGCCGAGGGGAAACACCACTCGACGGACGACAGGCCGTACGGCGGGGGACCGGGCATGGTGATGCTCGCGGATCCGCTGATGCGCGCCGTCGAATCGGTGGCGGACGACGGGGCCAAGGTGCTGATGATGTCGCCTTCCGGCAAACGTTTCACGCAAGCCGACGCGCACCGCCTCTCGAATGAAAAGCACCTGATTTTCATCTGCGGCCACTACGAAGGGATCGACGACAGGGTCAGACAACTTCTCAATCCGGAGGAATTTTCCATAGGGGATTACGTACTTACGAACGGAGCTTTGCCGGCGGCGGTCATAATCGACGCAACCGTGCGTCTGCTTCCGGGAGTTCTCGGCGGGGACGGAGCAACCGAAGACGAATCGTTTGAAACGGGTCTCCTCGACTTTCCCCAGTTCACGCGCCCTCCGGTCTACCGCGGCATCGCGGTTCCGGAAATCCTCCAGAGCGGAGATCATGCGGCGGTCGCCGCGTGGAGAAAAGAAAAAGCGATTGAAAACACACGCATCCGCAGACCCGATCTTTACGAAGAATATTTAAAAAACAAATCTACACAAAGGAACAAAAAATGAGCACAATTCTCGACAGCATCACGGCGGAAAGCCTCAAGAAAGACGTTGCCGATTTCGCGATCGGCGATACCGTCAAAGTTTTCGTGAAGATCAAGGAAGGCGACAAGACCCGCGACCAGGCGTTCGAGGGCATCGTCATCGCGCGCAAGGGCAAGGGCGCCAACGAGACCTTCACGGTCCGTCACGTCGCGTTCGGCGTCGGCGTCGAAAAGATTTTCCCCGTCCACTCCCCCTACATCTCCAAAATAGAGATCGAAAGCCACGCCCACGTGCGCCG
>JAZUJQ010000249.1:0-1807 GCA_045642845.1 Kiritimatiellia bacterium | reverse complement strand
TTGCCCACGTTGATCCCGGGGGGGGCGGCGCCGCCGCCGCCCGGGCAGCAAAGCAGGCCGCGCACGCCCGAAACGACGGCGTTGGCCGCCGCCGCGTCGGCGTTCATGTGTCCGAGCACGGCCGTGTAGGACGCGAACCCGACGCCCCAGAGCGCTGACGCGCCCAGAATCGGCAGCGTGCAGCGGGGGAAGTCGGCCGACAGTTCCGGGTGCGATTCGAAGAGCCGTTGCAGCTGCGGACGCACGCCGTGCGCGCGGCGCACTTCGATGCGGCACCAGACCAGTTCGCAGACCCGGGCCGCGAGCGTCGCGAACGCGGCGCCTTCCGCGCCCAGCCGCGGCGAACCGAGAAGCCCGAAGATGAGCACCGCGTTGAGCGCGACGTTGAACAGCACCGTCGCGGTGCTTATCGTCGCGGAACGTCCCGGGCGGTCGGTGACGCGCAGCAGGGCGTGATAGCACTGCGACACGCCGGTGAGAAGATACGACCATCCGGCGATCCGAAGATAGCGTGCGCCGATTTCGACGAGTTCGTCAGGGCCGGCGAACGCTTTCATCAGCCATTCTGGTTTGAGTTCGCACGCCGCCACGACGAGCGCGGAGACGCAGATGACGTTGCGGAACCCGATGCGGAACGTCTTTCCGATCGCTTCGCCGTCTTTTTTGCCCCAGTACTGCGCGCCGAGAATCGAAATGCCGCCGACGAGCGCCAGCACGATCATGTTCTGCACGAACTGGACCTGCGACGCCAGCGACACGGCCGACATCGAATTCTGGTCCACCCGGCCGAGCATGAACGCGTCGGACGCCGCCACCAGCGCCAGCATAAGGCACTGCAGGGCGATCGGAAACGACGTTTTGAAAACTTTTCCGCCGAAGGAACTCATCTGCACGCGCGGGAGTCTGAGCGGCTTCTACGCGTCGATGCGCAGCTCCATCGCGTGTTCGGGACACGTGAACGGGGACTCGTGCTTCGAACAGTTGATGCACCCGCGGTAGAGCTTGTGCATGATTTCGCGCTTGTCGATTTCCTTGAATCCGAGCGCTTCGAAAAATCCCACTTCGAACGTGAGCGAAATGATCTGCCGCACCTGCATGGCGCGGAGGCGTTCAAGCTGCCTGGAGACGAGCGCGCGGCCGATGCCGCAGCCGCGCAGATCCTCGCGGACGCACAGCGACTGTATCTCCGCCGTGGTGTGCGCGATTTCGCCGATTTCGGCCATGATTTCGTAGGCGACCGTGGCGACGATTTCGCCGTCGCCGTTTTCGGCCACGAAGAAACGGTCGATGTGTTCGATGACGTTGCTCAGCGAGCGCACGATGAGCCGGTCCGCGTGGCCGCGTATGAGCGAAAAAATCGCTTTGCTGTCGGAAAGCCGGGCCGGCCTTATCGTGAACTGCGTGGCTGAGCGCTCCATGGTTACGCCTTTTCGATTTTTATCGACGCGGGGTGGGAGTTGAGATCGACGGCCGTTTCCGGATCGCCGGCGAAGTCCGCCGACACGGTCATTTCCACCGCGAGCGTTTCACCGCAGATGAATTCGCGGTGCGCTTCGAGCGCGGCGGCGGATTCGGCGTCGGTTCCGCACGAAAGTCTGATCCGGTCGGCGACGTCGAGGCCTGTTTCCTTGCGGAGCGCCTGCACGTTCGAGACGAATTCGCGGGCGATGCCTTCCGCGACGAGCTCCTGCGTGAGCACGGGATCGAGGGCGACCGAGAGCTCGCCTTCGTTGGCCACGGTGTGGCCGGCGTTTTCCTGGCGCTGGACGAGCACGTCGTCCGCCGCACGCGTAACGGCGCCGGCGCC
>JAZUJQ010000248.1:0-2222 GCA_045642845.1 Kiritimatiellia bacterium | reverse complement strand
GGCCCCCACCCCCGGCGGCCCCCCCGAGGGTTCCAACCGGGGGGCCACCCCCCCCGGCGGCTCGGGCGGCGCCATCGACATCACGGCGGGCTCCATTTCCGGCAGCGGCCGCATCACCGCCGACGGCGGCGCCTACGGATGGCACTCGGGTCCCGGCGGACGCATCGCCGTGAAGCTCACCGACGCCGGCTCCGACTTCTCGGACTTCACCGGTCTCATCCGCGCAACGGGCCGCTCCCGCGGTTCGCAGGCGCAGGGCTCCGCCGGCACGATTTATCTTAAGAAGGGTTCGGAAGACGATTTCGGCGGCACGCTCACGATCGCCTGCCCGAATTACGACGCCTATGACAACTGGAACAGCAAGACCTCGACGACCGAGGTCGTGTCGCTCGGTTTCGGAGGCGACGACGTTTCCTCGATGAAGCGCGTGAACCTGATCGTGCGCGACAACGGCCGCGCGGCGGTGAACGCCGACGTGCGTCTTGCTACGCTGAACGTCGCCGACGACACGTCGTGGGTCGACTTCGAAGGCAACGAGCTCGCCGTTCAGAGCGCCCGCGTCGACGGCAGGAGCGTTCCGTCCGGCACTTACACGATCCCCGCCGGCGGCGCGCTCGCCGAGTTCCCAGCGCTGTACAACTCCGCGGAGGAGGACGGCGTTCTCGTGATTTCCGGCGGAGGCACGCTGCTCCTCGTCAAATAATGCAGGCAGCTTGAAGAAAACCGCCGCCCGCGCCGTGCCGGCGGCGGTTTTCCGTTGGAGCCGCAGGGCGGAAAATCAAACCGCGAGAACGCGTTTTTGTGCGGAAGTTTTTGCTAGCATTGCGGAAAAACACATGAAGCGTCGCCTTCGAGGCATCCGTTTGCATAAACAGTTCCTCCATCCGTCATCGCATTCAACGCAACCGATGCGATGTTCAAAGAAGACCATGAAAATGAATAGTTCCATCCTTCGGCGCGCGTTTGCCGCCGCCGCTTTGTTCATGTTCGCGGGAGTCGCTTCCGCGGATACGTCCGTCGTCGCGCTCCGCAACGTCGCGGTCGCGCCCGCCGTCGGCACCGCGCCGACGCTTCCCGAGAAGGTCGCCGGCCTCGCGGCCGACGGCTCCGTCGACGGTGAATTCGCCGTTACGTGGCCGACCGTCGCGGCGCCGTCCGAAGAGGGCGTCACGACCGTTACCGGCACGGCGACCGTCAACGACGCGCCGATGTCCGTCACGGCATCCGTCCGCGCGGTCGCGGTTTCCTCCGGTGGCGGCGGCGAATTCTCCAACATTGCGCAGAGCGCATCGAGCATGGCCGTTTCCACGCCCGGGACGTCGCAGTGGGACAGTTCGCTCGCGGATACGTCCGCCGTCACGAACGGCTGGGGCGCGACGATGACCGTCGGCGGCTGGAACACCCCTGGCAACAACTGGCGCATCTGGACGAACGGCGGCGTCGACCTCACCGTCGCGGTCGACTTCGCGTGGGAGTCGTCCAAAAAGATTTCAAAAATCTTCGTGGCGACGTTCGACGACAACCAGCGCGCCACCGTCACGTTGAAGAACGGTTCGACCGGAGCCGCGCTCACCGGCTTCACTTGCGTCATCGACGGGAACGACTACTACAAGATCAACCAGGGCGACGGACACCTTTACGTCTTCGCCGAACCCGTTGCGCTTTCGCAGCTACGCATCGAATGCGCGAAGAACACCGGCGGCCGTTACTTCGGCTTCTACGAAATCGAAGTCTTCGCAGAGGACTCCGGTTCCTCCGGTACGGTCGAGCCTCTTTCGACCGACACTCTCTCCGCGCTCGCGGTCGACGGCGCGGCCGTCGCGGGATTCGCGCCGACGACGTGTTCCTACACCGTGAACAACGGCGAAGCAATCACCTCCGCGACGAGCGAGGACAACGTCGGCATCACGATTCTTCCGAAATACGAAGGTTCCGCTTGCGTCGTCACTCTCGCCGAGGACGGCGTTGCGACGCGGAAGTACACGGTCGCGATGCCGACGGTGTGCCTGCACGTGAACACGACAACGTCCGGCGCGATCGCGGCGACGTGCACGACGGCCGGCAGCACCGGCACGGAGACGTGCGACGACTGCCACGAGGTCGTCCGCGAGGCGACGGAGATTCCCGCGCTCGGACACCTGTGGGGCGAATGGGTCGTCACGAAGAATCCTTCGTACACCGAACCCGGCTCCCGGACGCATGCGTGCCTGCGCGGCGGCTGC
>JAZUJQ010000247.1:0-2839 GCA_045642845.1 Kiritimatiellia bacterium | reverse complement strand
GACGCCCTTTCGAAAGAGCCGTTCGATTTGATGCTGTCCGACGTCCGCATGCCCGGCGCGGACGGCATTTCACTGCTCAAAACGGTGCGCGAGCGCTATCCGTCGACATCGTGCGTGCTGCTCACGGCGTACGGTTCAGTCGAGACCGCCGTCGAGGCGATGAAAGCCGGCGCGGTCGATTTTCTGACGAAGCCGATCAACCTCGACCAGCTTGACATCGTCGTCGCGCGCACGTTGCGTTCGCGCGCGCTCGAGAGCGAAAACCGCGACTTGCGCAAGCGTCTCGACGAACGTTACGGGCTCGAGAGCATCATCGGATCGTCTCCTCCTATGGAGAAACTTTTCGACGTGATCCGTCAGGTGGCGCCGTCGCAGGCCACGGTGCTCATCCAGGGGGCCAGCGGCACGGGCAAGGAACTCGTAGCGCAGGCCATACACCAGCTTTCGTCCAGATCGTCCGGCCCGTTCGTCGCCGTGCATTGCGCCGCGCTTTCCCCGACTTTGCTAGAAAGCGAGCTTTTCGGTCACGAGAAGGGCGCGTTCACGAACGCCGTCTCCCAGCGCAAAGGCCGTTTCGAACTCGCGCAGGGCGGCACGCTGTTTCTCGACGAGATTTCCGAAATCGACCCTTCGGTGCAGGTGAAGCTTCTGCGGGTTCTCGAGACCCGCGCGTTCGAACGCGTCGGGGGCACGGAGACCATCCGCGCGGACATCCGCGTCGTGGCCGCGACGAACCGCGATCTCAAGGCGTACGTCGACGAAGGCAGATTCCGCGAGGATCTGTACTACAGACTGGACGTCGTCGAAATCCGCATGCCGCCGCTGAGCGAACGCGCCGGGGACATCCCGATGCTCTGCGATCATTTCGTCAAGGAGTTCGCGAAACTCAACGGTCGCGCGATCGACGGCATCGAGCCCGCCGCGATGGCCGCGCTTTCGGCGTACCGATGGCCGGGCAACGTGCGCGAACTGCGCAACACGATCGAAAAAACCGTCGTGCTTTCACGCGGCGGAACGATAACGCTCGCGGATCTGCCGGAAAACATCGCCGCCGGCGCGCCGCCGCAGGCGGTCCCCGCGCCGTCCGCCGCGCTCAGTCTGAAAATTTCGCAAGGCGACGAAAAACAGCGCCTTCTCAATGCCATCGAGGCGGCGGGCGGCAACCGTTCGCGCGCCGCCGAACTGCTCGGCGTTTCGCGCCGGACTTTGTACCGCAAACTCGCCGCTCTCGGAATTTCCTGACATCACACGCATTCCATACACCGCGGATCGGCATCCGCAAAACCAAAAGGTCAGAAAAATGAAACGCGCGTTCCGCACAATCTCTCTTCTTGTACCGGCCCTCGTGGCGGCGGAAGTTTCGGCTTTCGACGCCACCGGCATGGCCGTGGCCACCGGGGTTTCCGTGGCCGAAGGCGTCAAAGACTCGTTCATCGACGATCTTTTTTCCCAGCATCTGGACATTCCGCACGCCGCGCCGGTTTTCTCCGGCACGTTCATCGAGGAGACTAAGTTCGGGGATTACGGTTCCACGGAGATCGCGGAGGGCGACGTCAAGTTCGACTTCGAAACGCTTGACGATTTCCTCTACGGCACGTTCGGTTTCTCCATCGGGTTCCACGGCATGTATCTTTTCGACAATCCCGGACTCGCCGCTCTTCCCGATTTTCTGATCGATCTGCATTGCACGCCCGTCTACACGATCCGGTTCATGACGGGGTGGTCGTTCCGGCTGTCGGCCGATCCCGGCATGTATTCCGACATCAAGAGCCCGGCGTTCGGCATGCCGGTGACGTTCAATTCGTATTTCGCGGTCTGCCCGGAATTCTCCATCATGCTCGGCGGCACCTACCGCAACGGATGGGACATCCCGTTCATCCCGAACATCGGCTTCTGCTGGGAGCCCAGCGAACTTTTCCGCGTCGAGCTCGCGTGTCCGCGCAGCCGCGTCGAGATATTCCGCCACCACTTCATCTCGTTCTTCGGCAACTTGGATTGGCGCAACACGACGTATGCGATCGATTCCAAGGACGGCATGCCCGACGAAATTTCGTGGGATGAAATCCGCGTTTCCGCCGGCGCGTCGCTGCGTTTCACCGGCAATTGGTACATGTCGGCCGAAATCGGTTCGTTCCTCGAGCGCGAACTTTCGGCGGACGTCGAAGTCGACAAAGCGATCGACCTTTCCAAGGAAAAATTCTTCCGTCTCACGATGCAGAAAGATTTTTGATGAAGAACTCAGTTGATGCATTGCGCAGGGCCGCCAACGTCCTGCGCGGACTCTCGATCGATGCGATAGAAAAGGCGAAGTCCGGACATCCCGGTCTGCCCCTCGGCATGGCCGACGTCGCCGCCGTGCTCTGGCTCGAACACCTCCGCGTCAGCGCGAAAGATCCGGGGTGGGCCGACCGCGACCGTTTCATTCTTTCGGGCGGACACGGATCGGCGCTCCAGTACGCGCTGCTCCACGAGGCGGGTTTCCCGGTTTCGATCGAAGATCTGAAGAATTTCCGTCAGCTCGGCTCCATTACGCCGGGGCACCCGGAACGCGGCGTGACGACCGGCGTCGAGGTCACGACCGGCCCGCTCGGCCAGGGCCTCGCCTGCGGCGTCGGCATGGCGATGAGCCAGGCGATGCTTGCGGCGCGTTTCAACACCGCCGAAAAGGCGTTTTTCGACCACAACGTCTACGTGTTCTGCGGCGACGGCGACATGGAGGAGGGCATCTCGCACGAGGCCGCCTCGCTCGCCGGAGCGCTCCAGCTGAACAAACTCGTCGTGTTCTACGACAGCAACGGCATTTCCATCGAGGGGTCGACGGACGACACGTTCCTCGACG
>JAZUJQ010000246.1:0-7004 GCA_045642845.1 Kiritimatiellia bacterium | reverse complement strand
TGTCGCCGCGGTCGGATACGCAGCCGATGTCCCACGCGGCGTTGAACGCGAGGACCTTGAGGTACGGGCGCAGCAGCACGTCGGGATTGTCGTCGCGCATCGGGCCGGTGACGACGCCCATCACGGCGTGCATGTGGTTCTTCATGAGCGCGTCGCGGATCGAGAAGTACGTGCTTTTGAACCCTGTTTCGAAGGTGATGAGCACGGCCTTGTCGGGCAGCGGGCGCTCGTCCTCGTAGAAAGCGCGGACGTCTTCCAGCGTGATGGTGCGGTATCCGGCGTCCTTCAGCGCCGCGAGGTGCGAACGGAACGTCTCGGCGGACATCATTTTGTCGGTGCCTTCGTCGGACACGCCTTCGTAGGAGAGCGCGAGGAAGCGTTCCGAAACGCGCGGCGCGTTGTCGTCGTATGACGAAGCGCTGTTGCGGGCGCGCCAGTAGAGCCGGTTGATCGGCGTCCAGAGCGCGACGATCAGGAACACGGCGGCGAGCAGGATGAGCCACGAAATCACGTGGCGGTCCTTTTCCTGCGCCACGGGGCGTTCCCAGGTGTTTGAATCGAACGACTTGTCGTCTTTAATTTCGTCGGAAGGAGAATTCATCCGCGTGTACCCCATTTTTTACCGCGCAACGTGAAGAGCGCCCAGTAGATCTGCCAACTGAAAAACACCATGTACGAGAGCGTGAACGCGAAGCCCGCCCACCACCATTTGCGCCCGGTGGTGGCGAGGAAGTGCAGCGACCACACCGCCGTGATGACCATGACGCCGACGAGGAACGTGCGCGGCGTGAGCAACGCTTCCCGGATCGCAACGGCGAACCCGTCGCCGGCGCAGCGCTGGAACGTCTGGAACGGGATGATCACGAGAGCCTGCAGCATCACGAAAGGTTCGATGAGCGGCAGCCACATCATCGCGTACCATGACACCGCGGGAACCGGGTGTTTGCGCCAGATGAAAAGACCGGTCTTCCAGATTTCGCGCAGATACGAGCGCTCCCAGCGCGCCTGCTGGCGGATGTACTGCTTCCAGTTTTCTGGGCAGATCGTCGTGGCGAGGGCCTCGTCGTCGTAGAGAATCTTGTAGTCCTTGAGGATGCAGTTCGTGAGCGAACGGTCGTCCGCGAAGTTGCCGTGTTCGCCGAGCACCGTGGCGTTGATCCACTTGCTCAGCACTTTGAGCACGCACGTGCGTCGGTAGGCCGAGAAGCATCCCGGAAGGCAGCTCACAGTGCCGAACACGCTTTCCGAGGCCTTCATGATCTTGTACGAGAAGTAGTAGCGCACGTCCTGCAGACGCGTGAGCAGGTTGACGTCCGCGCGCTCGATGTCGCAGTGTCCGGAAATGCCGCCCACCGTCGGATCGACGAAGCCCTGCATCAGCTTGTGCAGCGACCCCGGGAACACGAACGTGTCCGAGTCCACGCACACCATGAATTCGCCGCGTGCGAGGAACGTCGCCACGCCCCAGCCGTGGCAGAGGCCGCGGTTCTTTTCGAAGTCCACGACCACGAGGTGCGGATGGCGCGTCTGCGCCGCCAGCATGTGCTGGAGCGAGTCGTCTTTGGAGCCGTCGTTCACGCACACGACTTCGAGTTTTTCCACGGGGTAGCCGGAGGAGAAAATGCGCTCGATCGTCTTGCGTATGGCTTCGCCTTCGTTGAAACACGGCACGAGAACGGTCACCGTCGGCTCGTATCCGGCTTCGCGCGGGGCGTGGTAGAACATCGCGAACAGGAAGCGCGTGATCACGAACGTGCCCGCGAAAATAGAGTAGACGGCGATCAGAACGCCTTTGTAGTAGAAGTCGGAGAGCGAGGCCAGCTGTTCGTACACGGCCCATGACAATATGAACAGGCACAGGAGCAGAATCGCCCCCACGATCGCGATGTGCGGACGGTGGTAGATGGCGCGGATGCGTTCCTCGACTTCTTCCTTCGTCGGCGGCTCGACCGCTTCGGCGAGCGGCCGCGTCACGACCGACTGGTCGAGCGCCCGGCGGCAGTACGGGCAGACGCTCGGCGGCGGTGTGCCGACGGTGTGGATGGATATGAAGCAGTGCGGACAGCGCGAGACGTGGCTGTGCACTTCACCCGTGTGTTCGTGATCGTCGGCGCCTCCGGCGGCGCGCGTTTCGAACACCGAGAGCTGCGGTTCGTCCGGAACCGGTGCGGCGAACGTCGCATCGCCCGCGAGCGCGTCGAGATCAACGTGCCGATCCGGAGGGGTGTATGGGTGGAACAATGCCATTGTTGTCAGTGCAGGAACGATTCATCGAACCGAAAGAAAACCACGTCCGGGCAACCTGCGGCCAATGCCGCTTCGCGCTCTGCGGCGGCGATGACGCCGTCACACTGCGCTTCATCGGCGCTCACCGCCACGCCGGGAAGGATTTTCGACGGCGGAGCGGCGGCCGTGCAGAGACCGACCATGATTTTGTATTCCGATGGGTCTTCAGTATATGTCATAGGGCATGCGAAATCAATCAGATTTTCGCGTATCCAGGCCGGCCAGTCCTGATTCCGCGCGGCGGCGGCTTCGGGCGTCGGGAACACCGCTGCGGAGAGTTTCAGTCCGGGTCTGCGTTTTCTCAGTTCGCGCGAAGCCTGACGGACGAATTCGGTGATCGCCGCGGTCGATTCGGCGCTTTGCGCCACGCCGTCGCCCGTGCGCACGTAGTCGAGCTGGACGCCGGCGATTCCGGGATCGGCTTCGACTTCCGCGAGCAGTTCGGCGAGTTTGGCTTTGCGTTGTCCGGCGGTCACCGGGCATCCGCATTGGAACCAGAGATGGATTTCCGCGCATTTCGGTTTCGGAGCGGACGTTTTCCTCGGCGCGAGGAACAGCACCGCGTTCGTCGGCACCGGAACGGACGCCGAATCGCACCAGAAGCGCGGTGCGGGAATCGAGTCGATGAGTTCGCGCGGCGTCATCGTCTTTTCCGGCGCGGAGCTCCATTCGCCGGTGCAGACGCGGCGCATCAAGGCGACGGCGTCCGGCGTCGCGAGCGGCGGAACGTGGGCGAAGACGCACCCGTTTTTGGATGATGAGACGGCCGGAAGGCGAGTCTGCACGCCGCGCGCGTTGCGCCAGAACGCGATCGTTTCGGTGCCGGAGTCCGGGGCGGGCCTCGGCGGAAAAAGGTTCTGGGTCGGAGCGGGAACGCAGAATTTTCCGTCGCCGAACGCGCTCCATCCCGCGGGGTCGTTCATATACGTTCCGGGACGGAGTCCCAGCAGACGGCAGAGACCGGGTTCGCCGACGTAGAACGCCACGATGCGGCCGCCGTTGCGCGTGAATTCGCGCAGCGCCGGCAGATTCACGTCGGCTTTCGGCGCGTACGGCAGCACCAGAACGCCGGATGCGGGGAGATCCCGCAGGTCGTCCGTCGACGTGTCGTATTCGACGCCTGCTTTCGAAAGCAGGCGTTCGGCGCGCGCCTCCATCGCGGCCGCGAAACCGGTTTCCCCGGGTGCGGTGCGGTTTGTCGCGCGTACGAGGCGGACGTTGGCTCCGGGGACGGCGGAAACGGTCGCGGCGAGGGCGGGCAGATTCTCCGGTTTGACGCGCCAGAGCGATACGCGCAGCGCCGTGGCGTCGTGCGGCCGCCCGGCGGCGCCTTCCGGCGTGAACGATCCGAACGGCAGACGCAGCGGGGACGCCGGAAGCGTTCCCTGGTATTCCGAAGAGAGCCATCCGCCGCCGGACTTAAGGTGGAACGTGACCGGCATGGCCGCGAGCGCGGCGCGGTCGGCGCAATCGAATTCGACCCGCAGCGCTGCGTCGGAGGATTTTATTTCGCCTACGGGGACGTCCCAGTAGACGCGGTCGGCGTCCGTCACGGCCGTCGCGGCGTCGAGCTGTATCCGCCCGGCGTTCAAAACCGCCGGAAAGAGCAGCGCGGCGAGGACGATGGGTTTCATGTGGCCGACGGGGTCTGGCGGAGCGCCCGTTTTAACGTCACTCCCAGACGTAGGGGCTTTCGGGAGCAGGTTCCGCCGGTTCGGGTTCTTCCGGTTCCGGCTTGTTTTCCACGACGGGGGCGGCCTTCGGAGCGTCGGTTTCGGGCTGTTCGTGGAACGGATCGGAAAGCGTGACTGGCTCTTTTTCGGTGCCGCCGGACGCGATGGCGGCGGCGCGGTTCTCCATGCGGCGGCTGGCGGCCGAAGCCGACATCCACTTGATGACGGCCGCGATGATGAAGATGCCGGCGATGCCGAGCGCGATGTACGAGACGTCCATTTTCAGAATTCCTGGTTGTTTGATCCGTCCTGTCCGACGGCTGTGAGACCGGTGTCGTCGGCGGCCTGGTCGACGATGTCAGGCGTGATGCAGGTGACCTTGGCCGCGTAGCCGAGCATCAAAGCGGTGTCGCAGATGTTGTTTATCGAGCGCGGAACGCCGCCGGAGCGGAGGTGCACGCGTTTGAGGGCCTCGAGCGAAAAGCACCACATGTCGCCGCCCGATTCGCGGATGTGCTGCTGGATGTACTCGATCGTTTCCTTTTCGTCGAGCGGACGCAGCGTCCAGAAGAGCTGTATGCGGCGCTGCAGCGATTCGTACGCGCGGACGCTGTCGGCGAGTTCGGGCGTGCCGCAGAGAATGATCGTGAACAGCGGCTTTTCCCCCTGCGGCGTGCGGAGGCGCAGATTGCAGAGGTAGTGGACGAGGTAGAAGCCGTCGTCGTCGGCCAGATACTGCGCTTCGTCCACGAGGAGAATGTGGCGGCGGAGACGGTTGGCTTCGTCGCGGCACGCCTGCTGGAGCAGCATGAGCGCGTCGGCGAGGGTGGGGGCGTCGCCCGGCACGCCGAGTTCGCGCAGGATGAGGCGCGCGATGGGCAGCGAACCGTTCGGAATCGCGTCGATGCGGATGAGCGGCAGTTTCGCGTTTTCGGTCCGCCGGACGAGGCAGGAGAGCAGAAATGTCTTGCCGACGCCGTACGGGCCTGTGAGCATGCCGGCGATGCGTTCCTGATCGATCAGGTAGTAGAGGCGCGCGACGCCTTCGCTGAGCTGTTCTGCGGGATAGAGAAGCTTTTCGGAATCCGTGTTGAGGAACGGCGACGCCGTGAGATTCCAGTACTTCGTGTACATGGCTTTTCCTTACTTGATGATGTCGGAGAAGCGCGGACGCGGCGCGCCGCGCCCGGCGGAGTCCGTTTCCGGCTTCTGCGCGGCCTTGGCGCTCTGCACGGCAGTGTCGAACCGGATGCCGTCGTTGCGCACGGGAGGCTGCGTCTTCGGTTTCGCGGCGGGTGCGGGAAGCTCGGAAACGAGCGCTTCCGGCGTGGTGTCCGTGAAATCGGTGGCGAAGAGAGCGGTGATTTTGCGGCGCGGCTCCTCCTGCTGCGCGGTGAAGTCGGATGCTTTGACGGTGCGCGCCGGGGAATCGTCGACGACGAACTCGAGGGCTTCTTTCCCGATCTGCATTCCGTTGTACTTCACGACCGAGAACGTTCTGGTGCCGTCCGACGCTTTTCCGAAACGCAAAACGATGTTGCAGACGTTTTCCGCGGCTTCGGCGAGCGCCTTCGCCGCAGGCGAAACGGCGGCCGGGATCAGCGCGAGCGCCGTGAGAGAGAGGGATTCGAGGGTCGAGAAAAACTTTTCGCAACGCGCCGGGGCGCCTTCCGGCGGCGTGACGGCGACCCACGGAAGGATGTCGTCGAACACGGCGAAACCGATGTTGCGTTCCGCGGTGATTTTGCGCAGTTCGTCGATCGCGGCGTCGAACGGCAGGAGACCGTCGCGCCCGACCATGCCGCGGTACGGGACGATGAGGAGCTGTCCGGAACCGATGGCCGAATCGAAATCGAAATCAAGCGCGTGGGCCGAGAGGATGATGTCCTCGGGTTTGCGGCCCGTGAAGATCACGACTCGTTCGCCGGATTTGACGCGCGCTATCGTGAAGCGCAACGCCGTGAACAGTTTTCCGGAACCGTGGGGGCCGGCGAGCAGCGCCGGGCGGTTGAAGTAGACTCCGCCGCATTCGTTGTCGAACGCCGGGATGCCGAGTTTTGTTTTGGTCAAGGTCACTTTGGATGCTCCGGAATCA
This sequence comes from Kiritimatiellia bacterium, assembly GCA_045642845.1. Lineage (GTDB taxonomy): Bacteria > Verrucomicrobiota > Kiritimatiellia > RFP12 > UBA3636 > JAZUJQ01. The sequence goes on along the minus strand of JAZUJQ010000246.1, from coordinate 950 downwards.
GTCCGCGGAGGAAATTTCCGCTTTGTATTTGTCGTAAAGATCGAGCACGGCGTCGATGCCTGCCGTGCAGCCCGCCGCGTCATGCGCTTTGGCCGCGGCGTTCAGCCGCACCGCCGCGTCGTAGATGTCCGATGCGCCGATGTTCTGCGAGAATCCGTACAGCGTGTGGGTGACGCGGCGGATTCCGTCTTCCGTCGGAGCGTCGCGCATGGCGCGCAGCGCATCCGCGCACGGGCGGAAGGAAGCGAGAAACGAGTCGAGGAACTCCGGAATCTCCGCGTCCTGCACGCCGAGGGTGTTTTTGACGTAGGCGATGACGTCGGCTTTCATCGGCGTTTCCTTATTTTTCGGCCGCCGCGATGCGGGCGAGCAGCGTTTTGTGATACTGGGCGTCGCGGGTGACATCCGACAGGATGGTGACGACGCCGGTGATTTCGCCGGTGTCGGACACGAGCGCGTTGCAGATTATCGAGAGGCTGCGGCCCGAGGAAACGATTTTCATCAGCTTCGGCGACTGGACGCGGTTGACGAGCATGTCCTCGCGCGCCGAAACGAGCGGCACCGCTTCGGCCGCGGGCAGGAAGTCCAGTATCGATTTGCCGATCGGATCGGCGCCGACGAACGAGGCGAAGCGCGCGTTGCACCACTTGATGCGCAGCGTTTTCGGATCTTCCACGTAGACGGCGGAGGGCAGCGAATCGAGGACGCCGGAAAGGAATCCGTCGCCGTCGGACGGCGTGGACGCCTGTTCGCTCATCGCGCGGAAGAGCTTGATGATGTTGCCCACGCGGAAAAGCAGGAATTTTTCGTTGTAGGGCTTCTCGATGATGTCGGTCACGCCGGCTTCGTAGAGGCCGATTTTGCCGTCGGCGTCCGAGATCGCGGTGAGCGCGATCACCGGGATGTGTTTGAGCAGACCGTTCTCACGCATGAAATCCAGCACCTTGAAC
>JAZUJQ010000245.1:0-2393 GCA_045642845.1 Kiritimatiellia bacterium | reverse complement strand
TCCGCCGCGTCGCTCGGCTCGGCGGCGGGTGCGCGGATTTGAACCGATGCGGCCGTTTTGCTAGATTTCCGCGGCATGAACGCACCGCTTGTCACGAAAACCGAGATTCTCAAACTGGATCTTCCTCCCGAAGGTCTCAGGCTTGAGCGCGGCGGCGTGCTGCACGAGGTGGAGGTCGCTTACGAAGAATGCGGGGCGGTTTCCGCGGCGAAGGACAACGTGATTTTCATCTGCCCCGCGCTCACGGGCGACGCGCATGTCGCGGGACTGCACGATGCGGACGATCCGAAATCCGCGGGTTGGTGGTTCGACATGGTGCGCGAAGGCGGCGGCATCGATCTTTCCGAATTCCGCGTCGTCTGCGCGAACGTGCTCGGCGGATGCCGCGGCACCACGGGGCCGTCGTCTACGGACCCCGCCACGGGCGCGCCTTACGGCTCGCGTTTCCCGGAGATAACGGTGCGCGACATGGTCGAAGTCCACCATCGCCTGCTGCTGCAGCTCGGCTACGAACGCGTTTACGCGATCATCGGCGGTTCGTTCGGCGGAATGCAGACCATGGAGTGGAGCATCGCGTATCCGGACTTCGCCGAAAAGGTGATCTGCATCGCTTCCGGCGCGGCGCTCACGACGCAGGCGCTGGCGTTCGACATCGTCGGCCGCGGCGCCATCGAGAAGGATCCGGAGTTCCTGGGCGGCGACTATTACGGCAAGACGATTCCGAAAGTCGGGCTCGCCCAGGCGCGCAAACTCGCGCACATCACGTATCTCTCCGAAGAGATGATGAAGGAGAAGTTCGCCCGCCGCCGCCGCGAGCGCGTGGCCGAACTCGAGAACAAGAACGCTTTTGAAATCGAGTCTTATCTCGAGCATCAGGGACGCAAGTTCATCGACCGGTTCGACGCCAATTCGTATCTGCGGATCACCGCCGCGATGGACAATTACGACATGGCCGGAGACGCGGTGTCCCTGTCCGAACGCCTCGCCGCGGTCAAGGCGCGCATGCTGGTCGTGTCGCTTTCCGGAGACTGGCTGTTCCTGCCGGAGCAGTCCGCCGAGATAGCGCGCGCGCTGCAGGAAAACGGCGACGACGTTTCGTTTTTCTGCCTTGAAGCGCCGGCCGGGCACGATGCGTTTCTCACCCACATCGGCGAACTGTCGAAGGTCATCGCCGGATTCCTCGTGCGCGAACCCGTCCGCCCCGTGCGCGAACGCGATCCCGACACGTTGCGCGATTACGAGACGATCGACTCGCTGATTCCGGCGGGCGCGCGCAGGATCCTCGATCTGGCGTGCGGCGACGGCGATCTGCTGAACTATCTCGCTTCGAAGCGTCCGGACGCGGATTTCTCCGGGCTCGATCTCGACACGGGCAGCGGCGCAAACGTGCTCGCTTCCGGCCACAACGCGATGAAGGCGGACATCAACACCGACCTCGCGAACATTCCCGACGGCGCGTTCGACTGCGTGATTCTTTCCGAGTCGCTGCAGGTGCTGCAACGCCCCGACGAAGTCATCGGACAGCTTCTCCGCATCGCGCCCGCGGCCGTCGTTTCGTTCCCGAACTTCGGGCTGTGGCACGTGCGCGCTTCGCTGTTTTTCCGCGGCCGCATGCCGGTCACCAGGCGTCTGCCCTACCAGTGGTACGACACGCCGAACATCCGCTGCCTCACGCTGCTCGATTTCATCGCTCTCTGCCGCGACAAAGGCGTCCGCATCGACGACCTCCGCTGTCTGGCGACGATGAGTTTTTCCAAGGTGCTCAAGGCGATCGGGCTCCGGAATCTCGGCTCCAACCGCGTGATCGCCAAAATCTCACGCAGTTCGCGATGATCCGCTGTTCTCTTGAAAATTTCTCCTGCGTCCGCGCTGAAGATCCTTTGTTCCGCAAGGCGTTCGCGTGGCTCCGTGAACACTCCGCCACGGCGCAGCGCGGCCGCAACGAAATCGGCGACGGCGTTTTCGCCAACGTCGACGAATACGAAACGCATCCGTTCGATCCGGAACACTACGAAGCCCACCGCCGTTACATCGACGTGCAGTTCGTCGCGGAAGGCGAGGAGACCGTTTTCGTGGCGCCGTTGGACGGTGCCGAAACCCGCGTCCCGTTCGACGCGTCGAAGGATGTCGGTTTCTACGCCGCCGCGAACGGCGAAGCCGTGCCGATGCGGCCGGGCGAATGCATAGTGCTGTTTCCGGCCGACGCCCACGCCCCCGGCGCGCATCCCGCTTCCGGCAAGCCTTCGCGCGTCCGCAAAATCGTCGTGAAGATTCCGTCGTCCGCGGTTTGACGTCCGGCAAAGCCGGCGCGGAGCCGGTGCCTTTTGTTCATCGTCGGAGTTTTTCAACCCGGCGCACCTGCAACCCGCGCCATTGCTCCGTTTGAAAGAAAC
>JAZUJQ010000244.1:0-4917 GCA_045642845.1 Kiritimatiellia bacterium | reverse complement strand
ACTGGCGGTCGACGAGGAAGTATTCCTGCTCCGCGCCGAGCGTGACCTTGACCGTTTCCTCCTTGAGCCCGAACGCCTTCATCAGGCGGCGCGTGGACGCCTTGAGCGCCTGAAGCGAACGCAGAAGCGGTGTTTTTCGGTCGAGCGCTTCGCCCTTGTAGGAGCAGAACGCGGTCGGGATGCAGAGCGTCGCGCCGTTGGAGTGGCGTTCCACGAACGCCGGGCTGGTCGGGCCCCACGCCGTGTAGCCGCGCGCTTCGAACGTCGAGCGGATTCCGCCGGACGGGAAGCTCGACGCATCCGGTTCGCCGACGACCAGATTTTTTTCGGAGAACGAATAGATCGCGCCCCCGCGCGGCGCGGGGTCGAGGAACGAGTCGTGCTTTTCGGCCGTGCCTCCGGTGAGCGGAAGAAACCAGTGCGTGTAGTGCGTGGCTCCGCGCTCGACCGCCCATTCCTTCATGCCGGCCGCGACGGCTCCGGCTATGCCGGGGTCGAGCGCCGCTCCGGATTCGATCGTGGCGAGCAGTTTGCGCGCGACCGTCGGCGAGAGATGTCTGCGGATCGCGTTTTCGCCGAAAACGTCGCATGCGTATTCGCCGGTGATTTCCGCGACCGACGCCGGCGGCGCCGGCGGCGGCGCGTGGCGTGCGGCTATGGAGCGGATTGCGTGACTGCGGTTCGACGTGTTCATTTCGCGTGGTTTCCGAAAAGTGGAAGAATTTCGCCGAGCGAGGCGACGGAACGCAGCTCGGGATGCGCGGCGCGGGCGGATTCGTCCGGCGCAAGCCAGACGCCGTGCAGTCCGCACGCGTCCGCGGCGCGGGCGTCGAGGTCGGGGTTGTCTCCGGCGAAAACGCATTCCTCCGGCGCGCAGCCCGCCTTTTCGACGCAAAGGCCGAAGAGCCTGCGGTCGGGTTTGTCCGCGCCGGCCTCTTCGCTCGACACCATGAAATCGATGCGGTCGACGAGTCCGAGCCTGCGGAGTTTGAGGAGCTGCCAGCGCGCCGTCATGTTCGTGCCGACGCCGATGCGGACGCCGCGCGCGCGGAGTTCGTCGAGCAGCTCCGGAACGCCCGGAAACGGAACGATTTCCGAAAGGAAGACCGACCAGTACAGCTCGTCCAGTTCAGGCGCGAGCGAAAGCGGAAATCCCTGTTCTTCGCAGAGAATCTGGAAGCGCACGCAACGGCTGTGGCAGCCGCCCTGTCCGTTCGTCCGCTCCTGCTGCAGTTTGAAGAGCCTCGAGTTTTCGGAGAGCGTTTTTTCGCGCGGAAAACCGTGAAGCCGTTCAAGCTCAGCCGCCACCGCCCCGATGGCGCGCGGGTGCACGCCTTTGAACGAGTAGAGCGTGTCGTCGAGATCGAATATCGCCGCTTTGAACATGGGTCACTTGATTTCCAGATTGAACTCCGCTTCGCTGCGTCCGCAGGCCGAGAGGATGAACGCGCCGGGTTCGAGAATCTTTTCGCCGGTGTGGATCACGTACGCCAGATCGCGCATCGGGTCGATCGAGAGGCGGACTTTCTTTTCTTCGCCCGGAGCGAGCGCGATCTTTTCGAACGCGATCACGCGGCGGCGCGGCTGGGTGTAGGACGATTCCGGATCGGTGATGTACCAGATGACGGTTTCCTGCCCCGCGCGGCTGCCGGTGTTCTTCACGGTCACCGACGCGGAGAAGCCGCCCTTGCGGCGCGTCACTTTCACGGCGCCGTAGTCGAACGTCGTGTACGACAGACCGAACCCGAACGGGAACTGCGGTCCGTTGGCGTGGAGCATGTAGTCGTCCGCCCAGACGCGGCTGCGCGTGTGTTCGTTGTAGTACACCGGCACCTGCCCGACGTCGCGCGGAAACGTCATGGGAAGCTTGCCGCTTGGATTCACGCGGCCGACGGCGATTTCCATCGCGGCCACGGCGGCGCGGCAGCCGCCCTGCCACATGAAAAGAACCGCGTCGGGCGCGCCGAGCAGCGGCGCGAGCGCGAGGGGTCGGCCGGACGCGACGAGCGATACGACTTTGCACTTCGCGGCCTTGCGCACCGCCGCCGCGAGTTCTTCCTGACGGCCCGGCAGACGCAGATCGGCGCGCGACGCGTATTCCCCGGTCATCCATTCCTCTTCGCCGACGCACAGCAGAACCAGATCGGCCTTCGCCGCGAGTTCGGCCGCGCGGGCGATTCCGGCCGTGTCGTCCGCCTTCGATTTTTCGAACGCTTCGACGCCTTTTTCCGGCGGCGTGTCGCTCGGTCCGAATACCCGCAGGGATTCGCCCAGCCCGCATCCTTTTTCGAAATCGATTTTCGCGTCGGGGAAGAATTCCGCGGCTTGTTCGAGCAGATTCGGCGTGTGTTCGGCTTTCACCGAAGCTTTCGCGCTCCAGGCGCCGATGTGGCAGCGGCGGGATTCGGCCAGAGGACCGATCACGGCGATGCGCATTCCTTTGCGCGGTTTGACGGGAAGCGCGGCTCCGTCGTTTTTGAGCAGCGTGATGCACTCGCGCGCGACCTGCAGCGCGAGTTCGAACGATTCCGGCTTGAAACAGGTTTCCTCCTCCGGTTTTTCGGGCGTGTACGGATGCTCGAAGAGTCCGATTTCGAACTTGACGCGCAGCACGCGGCGCACCGCTTCATCGAGAGTTTTGCGCGAAAGTTTGCCTTCTTCGATCAGTTTCGGGATGCACTTGAACACGCCGTCGACCATGTCCATTTCGTTGCCCGCTTCGAGGCATTCGATCGTCTGGCGTTCCGGATCGGCGGACCAGCTCTGGTCTTTGAGCTGCGAGACGCCGCCCCAGTCGGACACCACGAATCCGTCGAATCCCCACATGCCGCGCAGAATTTCGTCGAGCGTGTAGCGGTTGCACACGGCGGGAACGCCCGTGATGTCGTTGAACGAACTCATCAGCGTGCGCGCGCCGGCCTCGACGCCGGCTTCGAACGGCTGCAGATACCATTCCCAGAGCGCGCGGCCGGAAATGTCGGTGTACGAATAATCGCGGCCGGCTTCGGAGGCCGAGTAGCCGACGAAATGCTTGAGGCACGCCGCCACGTGACCGGGCTTTTTCCAGTCCGCCGGACCCTTGCCCTGGTAGCCGATGACCGCCGCCTTCGTGAATTCGCGCGCCGTGTGCGGATCTTCGCCGTAGCCCTCCATCACGCGGCCCCAGCGCGGATCGTGGCACACTTCGACCATGGGCGAAAACGTCCAGTTGACCCCGCCGTCGGCGTAGCATTCTTCCGCCGACACGCGCGAGAGGGCGCGCGTAAGCTCCGGGCGGAACGTCGCCGCCTGCGAGATGGACGACGGAAAACCGGTGCGCCAGCCGTGGATCACGTCGTAGCCCCAGATTATCGGAATCCCGAGGCGCGTGTTTTCAACCGCCGCGCGCTGGTATTCGTTGCGGGCTTTGGATCCGCCGGTGTAGGACAGAATCGATCCGACCGTCGGATGGAACGGATTGTCCGGTCCGATGTTGTTCGGATTCGCGTCGCGCCCGATCGTCTCCTGCAGCAGCTGGTCGGCTTTTTCCTGAACGGTCATGCGGCGCAGAAGATCTTCGACGCGCACTTCGACGGGTTGCTTCGGGTCCTTGTAAAGCGGAATGTTTTTTTTGTTCGTTTTCATGGAACGTGGCGGTGTTCTGTTCCGGTTTGTCCGTGACCGGAATGTCCGTTGCTCCGTATTCTACCGCTTTTCGGCGCTGAAATGGAACACCGTGCGACCAGCTTTTGCGCCTCCGATTCGGTGCGCGCGGGGTTGCGGGCTGAACAGAATCAGCTGAGACCGCTGGGACGGCTGAGACGTGGTCGCATGTGTCCCGGCTGTCGCAGCATTTTGAATTTTCTTTTTGCGTTTCGCGTCTCGCGTCTCCCATCCTTGTCAATTTCGGGACATGAGACACGGGACCCGAGACATGAGTTTTTTATCCGTTGCGATCGGAAAATTGCAGTGATGTTCAAAACAATCCCACCAAAATTTTCCGGCTGAACGCCGCGAAGCATAGGCGAAGCGGTAGCGGAGCCTGTTTGCCAGCCGTCGGAGTTTTTCAATCCGGCGCACTTGCAACCCGCGCCATCGCGCCGTTTGAAAGAAACTCCGATCCGTGAAGCTCCCGCTGCCGCTCCGCCGAATGGTTTGCGCTCCGCCCCGTCGATTCGGCGCGCACGGGGGAGGTGAACGGAATTGCTCGACCGCAATCGATTGCACTCGACCGCGCACGACTCGAAAACGCAGGGGTCAGACCTGAAAAACACACCGATGCAAAAAATACAACTATTTGAAATTACGTGTGTTGCATCATCGCACCAATCGGGGCCAGACCTGAAAAAACGCAGAAAATCTGCGGCTGAACGCCGCGAAGCAGGGTGGAGCGGTAGCGGAACCTGTTTGCCAGACGTCGGAGTTTTTCAACCCGACGCACTTGCAACCCGCGCCATCGCGCCGTTCGAAAGAAACTCCAATCCGTGAAGCTCCCGCTGCCGCTCCGCCGAATGGTTTGCGCTCCGCCCCGTCGATTCGGCGCGCACGGGGGAGGTGAACGGAATTGGTCGACCGCAATCGATTGCGATCGACCGCGCTCGACTCAAAAATGCAGGGGTCAGACCTGAAAAACACACTGATGCAAAAAATACAACTATTTGAAAATCCGTGGGTTGAATCCTCGCGCCATTCGGGGCCAGACCTGAAAATCAGTTGAAACCGTGCTGGTCAAAACGCAGGGGCCAGACCTGAAAAAACGCAGAAAATCTGCGGCTGAACGCCGCGAAGCAGGGTGCAGCGGTAGCGGAACCTGTTTGCCAGCCGTCGGAGTTTTTCAACCCGGCGCACTTGCAACCCGCGCCATCGCGCCGTTTGAAAGAAACTCCGATCCGTGAAGCTCCCGCTGCCGCTCCGCCGAATGGTTTGCGCTCCGCCCCG
>JAZUJQ010000243.1:0-3471 GCA_045642845.1 Kiritimatiellia bacterium | reverse complement strand
GCGGATGTTGATCGGGATGCTCGCCGTGATCGCCGGCATGACGGCTTCGTCGTGGAAGACGCCGAAGCCGGCGTAGGAGAGTTCGCGCATTTCCGCGTAGGTCATCTCTTCGATGCCGCGCTTCTTTTCGGCGACCTCGGGGCAGAGACGCGGGTCGACGGGGAAGACCGCGTCGACGTCGGTGAAGTTTTCGTAAACGTCCGCCTTGAGCGCCACCGCGAGAATCGCGCCGGTGATGTCCGACCCGCCGCGCGAGAATGTGACGACCTCGCCGTTGCGCGTGTAGCCGTAGAAACCGGGGAAAATGATCGTGCCTTTGACGGCGGAAAGGTTTTTCGAAAGCAGGTCGTAGGATTCGGGGAGCAGACGGGCGGAGCCGTATTCGTCCGAGAGCAGCATGCCGGCATCTTTCGGGTCGACGTAGACGGCGTCCAGTCCGCGCGCGGCGAAGGCGGCGGCGCAGAAACGCGCGCTGTATTCTTCGCCCATGGCTTTGATCGAGTCCATGAACGCGGCCGGGTTCTTGGCCGCGGAAGCGGAAAGGCGGGCGACGAGATCCGCGCGGAACGCTTCCGCGAGTCCGTCGGGCAGGCCGAGGTCTTTTCCGATTTCCTCGTAGCGCTCGACGACGCGCTCGATCGCCTTTTCTGGATCGCCGCCGGTGATGACGCGCGAGGCGCAGTCGATCAGCAGATCCGTGACCTTGTCGTCGCCCTTGAAGCGTTTGCCCGGGGCGGAAACGACGATCACGCGGCGCTGTGGATCGGCCTTCGCGATGCCGAAGACTTTGAGGATTTGTTCGGCGTTGGCGACGGAAGAGCCGCCGAATTTGCAGACTTTCGTGTTCATCGTGGCAGGTTGGCGCAGATTTCGTTCAGTTTGAGGGCGCGCAAATGGCTGGCTTTGGGATTGTCCTCGGTTTCCGCGAGGATTTCATCGACCGCCTTGCGCAGCTGTTTGACGCCGCTCTTTTTGATCGGAAGCGTTCCGAGGACGGCCGCCATCAGGAGCGTGTAGCAGATATCGAGCGCTTCGGAGCGCGGAATCGACGCGGCGAAGGTCCCGATCAGATGCGAACGCATGACGAAGTCGCGCAGGGTGAAGTCGTAGAGTTCCTTTTTCCGGCAATTCATGATGAGCCGGAAGCGCGCGGCGTATTCCTGCTTCGCAAGTTCGATGAAAACGGCTTGCGCGCGTTTGAGCGCGGTTTCGGCGCTGCCGTGTTCCTTGTCCAGCGTGACGAAATAACGGCAGCCGGGGGCGTAGATGGGATCGACTTCGCCAGGGAGGGCCGGGATGTCGGCTTCGACGCAGAAGCCGAGGCGTTCAAGCGCGCGGAGCGAGGCGTCGAGCGTGTGCGTGAGGCACAGCCCGAAAAGCGAGAAGCCGCACGAGACGGACATGCCTAGGTCCGAGTGGTCGGGGTCGGCGGCGAGAAAACCGAAATGGTCGTCACGGGCGAAGTCACCGAGTTTCGCCGACAGTTTGTCCAGATACGCGTTCAGGTACTTCGCCTGTTCTTCGAGCGACACGCTGACGCCGACGTAATCCAGCGTGATGTGATCGCGCTCGTTCACGGCGAGATCGATGTCGTCCGGGATTCCGATTTCCGCCGTGGCGGCGTCGATCTGTTTCGCGATCGTCTCGAGTTCGCTCTTCGAGCAACGTTCGGGGAACTTCGTCGCCGCGAGGTTGCGGAACAGCGTCACGCCGCAGTCGTAATACAATTCCGAGTCGGCGTTTTTCTCGAACCACGCCGCGTTTTCACGGGCGGTTTTGGCGTTGGCGCGCGCCGTTTTTTTGAGTTCGGAGTTGAGCTTTTTGATTTTTTCGAACTCTTCGGTTTCGCGAGCCTGTTCAAGCGCCGCGAGCAGCAGTTTCTCCTTGCGGACCGACAGGGTCAGTTCGGGGGCGCAGACGGAGAACCCCTCGTTCGAGGATTTTTCGGCGAGGATCGTCGCGGCGTCGGACTCGAACGCATGGTAGCAGTAATCGCAGCCGAAGCGGCGTTTCGAGCGCAGCTCGGAGCGCGACATGCCGCAGCAGGGGCAGGTCTTGTTCGCGAGTTTGTCTTTCAGCTGCGGCCCGCCGTTTTTGTCTCCGATGGCGTCGGCAATCTGCAGCCCGATCGAATCGAGCAGTGCGGCGATCGGCTCGGCGAACGCATCTCCGTCATGGCTTTTCTTCACGGAACTCCGCACCTGTCCGGGCGGCGTCTCGTTTTCGGCGCAGGCGTCGCAGACGAAAAGCTCGCGCGTCACGCCGTTGACACGGCGCTTGATCACGTGCTTCGCGTCATTGTGATGGCAGAGTTCGCACTTCATTCCGATACGGATGTTCGATGTTCAGTTTTGAATCCGGACGTCGACGCCGGTCCCGGGGCTTCAGAGGCGCGAAATTCTGGCGCCGTCCTTGGTGTCCTTGACCGTCCAGCCCTTGGCCGCGAGCTCGTCGCGTATGCGGTCGGATTCGGCCCAGTTCTTCGCCTTGCGGGCTTCGGCGCGGGCTTCGACGAGCGCGGCGACGTCGGCGGGGATTTCCTCGGCGGGTTTCGCGAACACGGCGAAAATCCGGTCGAAACGCGCGAGCGCGGCGAGCGCGGCGGCGGCTTCGGCCGGCGCGAGGGAGCCGTCCTGCGCGAGGCGGTTGCCGTCGTTGACGAGCGAAAAGACGGAGGCGAGGGCGAGGGGGGTGTTGAGATCGTCGCAGATCGCGGCGTCGAACGCCTCCGCGTGTTTCGCGATCCAGGCGGGGAGGCATGCCGGCGCGGCCGCGCCGGCGGCGACGTCCTGCATGCGCGTGCGGAATTCGTCGACGCGTGCGAGGGCGACCTTGGCGGCGTCCAGCGCGTCGAACGCGAAGTTGAGCGGCTGGCGGTACTGGCCCGCGGCGAGCACGTAGCGGACCTCGCGCCCGGTCCAGCCCTTGGCGAGCAGGTCGCGCAGCGTGAAGAAATTGCCGGCGCTCTTGCTCATCTTTTCGCCGTTCACGCGCAGGTGCGCGCAGTGCATCCAGCAGTTGACGAATTTCTTGCCGGTGGCGCACTCCGCCTGGGCGATTTCGTTCTCGTGATGGGGGAAGAGGTTGTCTATGCCGCCGCAGTGCAGGTCGAACGTTTCGCCGAGGTATTTCATGCTCATGGCGGAGCATTCGATGTGCCAGCCGGGGCGGCCGGGTCCCCACGGGGAATCCCATTTCACGTCGCCGTCGGCTTCGTCCCACGCCTTCCAGAGCGCGAAGTCGCCGACGCTTTCCTTGGCGTATTCGTCGTTGGAAATGCGGACGGACGAGCGGAGACCGGAGCGGTCGAGGTGCGCGAGTTTGCCGTATTCGGGATCCTTGTCCACGGAGAAGTAGACGCACTTGTCGGGGGCCTGGTAGGCGACGCCCTTCTCGAAAAGCCTTTCGATGAGGGCGATCATTTGCGGGATGTGGTCGGTGGCGGCGGGGTAGACCGACGCCGGCTCGACG
>JAZUJQ010000242.1:0-1919 GCA_045642845.1 Kiritimatiellia bacterium | reverse complement strand
GGATTCCTCGTTCGGGTGGACCTGGACCGAAAGCCGGTCCTTCGCGTCGATGAGTTTGAGCAGCAACGGGAAACGCGCCGGATCGTCGGCGTATTTCCCGCTTATTTTTTCGCCGAACTCGGCGCAAAGTTCCGCAAGGTTCCGCCCGGCGAACTCACCGTTCTCAACGACGGAAAGCCCGTCCGGATGGGCGCTGACCTCCCAGGATTCGGCGCACGGGGACGGCGTCCCCGCGCGACCGAGTTCCCTTATCTTTCCGCCGCCCCAAAGGTAATCCTTGTAGACCGGTTTGAAAAGCAAGGGTTGCATAGCGGTTTCAGTCCAGCGTGGAGAGGAAATCTTCGGCCGGCTCGACGTCGACCGGCGTCACGGGCGCAGGCGCGGGCGCGGCAACGGGAACCTCGACCGGCTTCACTTCGGGAACGGCCGGCTTCGTTTCGGGGAGAACGGGTTTCGTCTCGGGAACCGTGACGGGTTTCGTTTCGGGAACGACCGGAGAAGCGATTTCCTCGGATGCCGGAGCGGCGGGCTTCACCTCTTCGGCGGCGGCGGGCTGTTCGGCGGCCTTGGCGGCGACCGGAATGTAGATCGCCTTGCCGGCGTAAAGTTTGTCGTTGTCCATGCCGTTGGCTTCGCGGATGGACTTCATCGTCACGCCGTTCTTCTTCGCGATGCGGCCGAGAATGTCGCCGTTCTGAACGACGTAGACGGTGCAACCGTCCTTGGCGGGCAGCGTGGCGCTCTTCTTGGAGGGAGCTGGCTTCGCGGAGGTCGTCTTCGAAGAAGCGGAAGCGGTCTTCGGAGAGGCGGCGGGGATCTTGAGCTTCTGGCCGACGCGGATCTTGGAAGCGTCCTTGATTCCGTTGGCTTCGACGATCGCCTTGACGGTCGTGCCGTGCTTGTTGGCGATGCGGCCGAGAATGTCGCCTTCCTGCACCACGTAGTAGCCGGAACCGGCGGGGGCGGCCGGGACGACGGGCTTGGGCTCGGGCGCCGGAGCGGGAGCCGAAACGTGGCGGCCCGTGCTGCCGCGCAGACCGTCGCTCTCGATGGCGTAGGTCTTGTCGCCGCCGTCGTCCGGAATCACGAATTCCTTGTACGAACCGCTGGCTCCGACCGCGGCGGCCGGAGTGTCGACGGTGGCGGGGGCCGGCGCGATCTCGTTGGCGTTTTTGTTGCGCCGGTTCATCGTGCGGCAACCGGAAGTGAGAGAAACCGCCGCGGCGGCGAGAATGAGAAGAGAGATGGATTTTTGCATTTCCGTTCTTGTGAATACTGTGTTCTTGTGGAATCGTTGGGTGACATTCTACCGAAAAACGGACGCGATGTCACCCGTTTTTCAAGCCCGTAATCATCCGGTTTTCCGGGCACGAGCCGCGATGCGCGGGCGAGGTCCGGGTCACGACGTCCGGGGCGGCGGCGATTCAGAACCGCAGGCTGTCCTGATACGCGAGCGGGAGTCCGTCGCGGTAGAGGTGCGAATCGTTGGAATACTGCAGCACGCGGGGAACGACGAAATCCATGCTTTCGTCCTTGACGCCCGAACGGGCGCCGCGGATGAACTGCACGACCGTCATGCCGGTGTGCTGTATCGCGAAACAGGACGCCATCATCGGATACGGTATGTCGAGCAGCGCACTGAAAAACATCGGCGAAAAACCTTCGTGAGCGAACAGCGCCACGCGGTCGTCGTTGTCGCGCACCGGCTTGTAAATCCGCGCCGCGCGGTCGTGCTCGTAGCCGAGCGAAGCCATGAATTCATCGGCCTTGTCGCGCACCCGCTCGATGCCGGGCCCCAGCCGCGGATATTTCGCGAAATCGGGATGCCTGTACCACTCCATTCCGAGCGGAATCAGTTCCGGATTCCGCAATTTGCGCAGCACGCTCGGCAGGCCCCAGCACGAGAAACGGCCTTCGCC
>JAZUJQ010000241.1:0-2532 GCA_045642845.1 Kiritimatiellia bacterium | reverse complement strand
GGGCCGCTCCGACGCCGCCGGCAAGCTGCGCCGGCTCGGCGCGATAGCCGCGTGCTTCCCCGCCGCCGTCGAGCGCCACGTCGTCGTCACCGAATTCAACTGGCCGATCGCCGGCACCGGCGCGTGGTCGCCGGTCGGCTCGCCCTACGTGTCGCCCGGCGCGCGCTTCAACGATCCTTCGGTGCACGAAGACGAAGCCGCCGCGTACACCGTCCGCTATCTCCTGCTCGCGCTCTGCTCCGGCGTCGCCGACGGCATGGTGTTCTGGGAACTCGCCGCGCACGGGTTCGGAATGGTCGACAGCGGCGAAGGTCCGGCTGAAAACTGGCGCGCCCGCCCGGCGTTCGAGGCTTTCAGAACCTTCCACGGACTGCTCGCCCACGTGAATTTCGTCTCCGCGCCGCTCCACGGCGAAGACGGCGTCTGGCTGCTGCGCATGCGCTCGCCGGAAGGCCGCGACCTCGCCGTGGCCTGGACTTCCGCCGGAACGCCGCGCCACGCCGCCACGGAAGCGGAGCTCGGGTTCAAGCCCGCCGAGGCGTTCAACATGCGCGGCGGGAAAATCCCCGCCGATTCGCCGCTCACCGGCAATCCGATCTACATTTTCGCCTGACTACGATGCACACGCCCCCGACTTTCACTATCCACACCTACGGTTGCCAGATGAACGTGCGCGACTCCGACCTGCTGTCGCGCGCGCTGCGCTCGGCCGGCTACGACGAGGCGTCCGAAGAAAAAGACGCGGACATCGTCATCGTCAATTCCTGCTCCGTGCGCGCGAAGGCGGAAGAGAAAGCGCTCGGCAAATTGGGCCTGCTGTGCGCGTCGCGCCGCACGCACGCCGGACGCGTCGTGGGCCTCACCGGGTGCATGGCCGCGCGGCACGGGGAACCCGTTTTCAAACTCCTGCCAGGGCTTTCCCTCTCCGTCGGGCCGCGTCCGCACGCCGCCATCGCCTCGTTCGTCGCGCGCTGTCTTGAAACCGGCGAAACGGGGCTGGGCGAATTCGAGCCGGGGGACGAACTGCCGCTGTGCGGGGAAGCCGCGCGCGCCGGCACGTCGCCTGTGCAGAGCTTCGTCACGATCCTGTACGGCTGCAACCAGCACTGCTCGTACTGCATCGTGCCGTTCGTGCGCGGTCACGAGGAGAGCCGCGACCCGCGGCGCATCGTCGACGAAGTCCGTCTCGAATACGAACGCGGCGCGCGCGACGTGTGTCTGCTCGGACAGAGCGTGATGCGCTACGGGCGCCTGAAATTCGCCTGGCCGGACGACATCCCCTCGCACATGGGTTTCACCGAGCCGTTCCCGAGGCTGCTCGAATTGATCGCGCGCGAAATCCCCGAACTGCCGCGCATCCGTTTCACGTCCGGGCATCCGTCGGGCGTGACGGACGAACTCGTGCGGGCGATGCGCGAGCTCCCGCAGGTGTGCGCGCACATCCACCTGCCCATGCAGTCCGGTTCGGACCGCGTTCTCGCCTCGATGCACCGCGGCTACGACCGCGCGCGCTACATGGACGCCGTGCGCAGGCTCCGCGACAACGTTCCCGACATCGCGATCACGACAGACGTCATCGTCGGCTATCCCGGCGAAACCGAGGAGGATTTCGAGGCGACGCGCTCGGCGATGGAAGAAGCCGCGTTCGACAATTCGTTCGTCTTCAAATACTCCCCGCGTCCGGGCACGCCGTCCGCCGAAAACATGAAGGACGACGTCACGGACGACGAAAAACGCCGCCGCGATCAGGTTCTGCTCGCGGATCAGGACGCCCGCGGCCAGCGCCTGAACGACGCCTGGGTCGGCCGCACGGTCGACGTGCTCTACGAAGGCCCGTCGCTGCGCAACTCCGAACGCGGTTCCGGACGCACGGAGCAGAACAAGATAGTCGTGTTCGAACCGACGCCGGACATGACTCCCGGAAAAACCGTCCGCGTGAAAATAACGTCGGCAAGACCTCAAACCCTCTACGGAGACGCGGTCGCGCACGAATGACCGCGCCGCAGGAATCGACCCCGGAACAATCCATGAAACGCAACAAAATTCAACACGAACTGAAGGACCGCGTTTTGAAACTCGGCGGCGAAGCCGTCCTCGAACACGTGTCTCCGAGTCTCTCGCTCGAAGAGGATCCGACCGGAACCGGCGTGTTCATCGGCCATCCCGGCAACGAGCACCGCGGAGGCTGGACGCTCGGTTTCCTCGGAGAAATCTCCGGGATGCACAGGTTCGTCGCGCTCAAACAGCGCGATCCGTTCTGGCTCGTGCCGCTTTCCGGCGACATCCTGCCCGAAGACCGCCACATCTGCACGTTCATTCTGGCCGAATGCGACGACGGCGCTTTCACGCTGCTCGCCGCCGTGCCGTCCGACGAACTTCAGCACGGCATCATGCTCTTCGGCGGCTCCATGTACCTCATCGCGGAAAACGGCGACATGACTCTGCCGGTGTCCGCCGGCGCGGGTCTGTTCGTCGCGCACGGACGCGACCTGCGGAAACTCCTGGACGACGCGGCTCACGCCGTCTACCGGC
>JAZUJQ010000240.1:0-1573 GCA_045642845.1 Kiritimatiellia bacterium | reverse complement strand
GATGGTCCGGGTTGAGCGCCTGATCGCGGAACGCCTTCACGGCGTCGCGGTCGAGCAGACGGCCGAGCGTTTCGTACGGAATGGTCCGCACCTTCGCCATCTCGTGCGACGTGCGGAAGCCGTCGAAGAAATGCAGAAACGGCACGCGCGCCTTCACGGCCGCGAGGTGCGCGACGGGGGCGAGGTCCATCACCTCCTGCGGATCGCCGGAGGAGAGCAGCGCGAAACCGGTCTGGCGGCAGTTCATGACGTCGGAGTGATCGCCGAAAATCGAAAGCGCGTGCGTGCCGACGGTGCGCGAGGCGACGTGCAGGACGCACGGCAGGCGTTCGCCTGCGATGCGGTGCATCGTGGGAATCATCAGCATGAGACCCTGCGACGACGTGAAGCTCGTCGACAACGCGCCCGCTTCGAGCGATCCGTGGATCGCGCCGATCGCGCCGGCCTCCGACTGCATTTCGACGAGCGAAACCGTCTGACCGAAAACGTTCTTTCTGCCTTTCGCGGACCAGGCGTCTGTTTTGCCCGCCATCGGCGACGACGGAGTGATGGGGTAGATGGCCGCGACTTCGGTGAACGCGTACGCGGCGTAGGCGCACGCCTCGTTGCCGTCCATCGTGGCGAACTGTGGTTTGTTGTCTTCCATGACAGGATGATCTCCTTGATGGGCCGACATTCTAACAAAGTTCGACGTTCGGTGTTTCGAATCAATGCCCGTCCGGCGCGCGGGTGGTGGGACGAGCAGGACGGGCGGGACCAGTAGGACGGCGGTGGCTTGGGCGCGGGATGAAAAACTCCGACGGCTGGCAAAAAGGTTCCGCTGCCGTTCCACCATGCTTCGCGACATTCAGCCGCAGACTTTTGGCGTGATTGAAATCGGGTCGATCGCGGTCGAGTGCGGTCGGTGATTCCGTCATTCCGTTCATCTCCCGATTCCGTGTGCGGCGAAACGCCGGAGCGGTGGCGCGGAATCACCGGTCCGCCGCCGGTTTCCGCTTGCGCCGAAACTGTGCTAGAATCGCGGGCCAATGAACCCGCGCAAAATAGTAGTGACCTCCGCTCTGCCTTACGCGAACGGAGACATCCATCTGGGGCATCTCGTCGAATATCTCCAGACGGACTTCTGGGTCCGTTTCGAGAAGATGCGCGGAAACAGGGTCGTTTACGTGTGCGCCGACGACACTCACGGCACGCCGATCATGATCCGCGCCCGCAGGGAAGGCCGTTCGCCGGAGGACCTGATCGCCGAGACCCGGGTCCGTCACACGAAGGATTTTTCGGACTTCCAGATTGGGTTCGACAACTATTATTCCACGAACTCGGCCGAAAATCTGGCGTTCTGCACGGATATTTTCGGCAAGCTTGAAAAGGCCGGCGCGCTCGTCACAACGAACGTCAGCCAGCTGCACTGCCCGACGTGCGACATGTTCCTGCCGGACCGTTTCGTCAAGGGCACGTGCCCGAAGTGCGGGGCGAAGGAGCAGTACGGAGATTCGTGCGACGCGTGCGGCGCGACGTACGGCACGGACGAGCTAAGTCGGAGGCCAAGCGGTCTTAGGAAGACAAATTAAAT
>JAZUJQ010000239.1:0-3503 GCA_045642845.1 Kiritimatiellia bacterium | reverse complement strand
CCCGGCTTCGCGGCGTTCAGCCGGAGCGTTTGATTGAATGAAATTTGTCATTTTCCAATCCCGTGCGCGCCGAATCGGCGGTGCGGAGCGCCTACCATTCTGCGGAGCGGTAGCGGGAGCTTCACGGATCGGAGTTTCTTTCAAACGGAGCAATGGCGCGGGCTGCTCGTGCGCTGAGTGAAAAACTCCGACGGCTGTCAAACAGGCTCCGCTACCGCTCCTCCGTGCTTAGCGGCGTTCAGCCGGAGCGTTTGATTGAATGAAATTTGTCATTTTCCAATCCCATGCGCGCGGAATCGGCGGTGCGGAGCACGGTGCGTCACGCCTGCTGCGATTGCAGTTCGAATTTTTGCGCGTTGGCGAGGAGGTAGTCCTCGGCTTCCTTGTTCCACAGGCCGCGGTTGCGCGCGCAGATTTCCGCGAGCGCGGCGAAGAACGGATCGGTTTCCCCGAGTTTCGCGAAGTCGGAGATCGGCGTCATCGGCATCCGGACATGCGTGTAGATGAGGCGTTTTCCGCCCGGGGTTTTCGGGAGATTGATCGTGGTTTCGACGGCCGAGTCGAGCCCGCCCACATGCGTCACCATCACTTCCGGATGCAGATATCCCTTTCCGGCCCAGTCGATCGCATCGGCCATGTCCTTGACATCGCCGCCGGACGAGCCGACGCAGTGGTGGCCCATGTAGTGGACGTTGTAAAAATTGAACACGGCGGACATCTTCTGGTCCGTCGGACCGGCGAAGAAATTGAGGCATCCGCCGAAGCCGAGCAGGGCGGAACTCTGCGTGATGAGTTCGGGCACGGCGGCGAAAAGGAAAATGTCGTCGTAGCCGCCGCCGGTGGAAGTGTTGCCGCTGCGCGTGTCGTCCGAGTTGAGCGACTTGAGTTCGGCGACGGGATCGGCTAGGTTCTTCGTGTTGACGAACCACAGATCGGTCTTTTCGACCGTTCCGTGGGCGCGTCCGTTTTCATATGCGAGCCCGAAAATCGCGGCGGCGCGCGAAAGGCGCGCGTCGTCGATGTCCGTGACGACGAGGCGCCGCGGCCTGTTCTCAGGTCCGTGGCAGGCTATGTCGACCGCCGCCAGTCCCATCGCGCCGCAGCCGGCCATGAGAAGCATCGCGCCGCCGTCTTTGACGCCCGTCTGGTGGCTGTGCGAATTGAATTCGTTGTGATAGCTCGTGCGGAACGCCGAGATGATGCACGAAACGGGTTCGGCGAGGGAACACTTGAAGAACGCGTCGTCGCCGTCGTACGGGAGGAGGCATCCGAGTTCGACGACGAGCCCCGGCACGCGGATGTGCTGCATGTCCCCGCCGATTTCTCGCCATGCGTAGCCCATGGTCTCCAGTTCGCGTCCCGGGATGTTGAACGCGGGCTGCACGCCGACGCGCTGGCCGACGTGATAACGGTCTTTCCACTTCGTGCCGACTTCGCGGACGATGCCGCAGACCTCGTGGCCCACGACTACGGGATTGACCGCGATGTCCTTCGGCACGCGCTTGTGCTTCGTCGCCAGCGAGACGGCTTTGTAGTCGCTCATGCAAACGGAGTTGGACACGAGTTCGACGATAACGCCGTCCTCGCCCGCGGGCTCCAGTTCCATCGGGTCGCGCCGGGGATCGTTTTCACCGTAAAGTCTGCAGGCCAGAGTTTTCATGTTTCAATGAGCGTTTAATCGGTCGTCGGAACGCGGGTTCGCACGGAGACGCGGAGCGGGACGGTCATTTTTTCCCATCAGCCGGCCAGCATTCCATGCCTTCGTCGCATTTCCGGGTTCGTGTGAGCGTGATGTGAAAGCGCATCCGCACGCGGGTCATTCCTCTCCGAGGCGTTTGAAATATCTGCGGACGAGGTCGCGGTATTCGGGCGGCACCGAACGCAGGTCTTCCGCCGTGGCGCCGGCCTCGATCGAGCCGCGTATCCGGAACCAGTCCGAATCCGGGACTCCGTCCGTGCCGCGCGTCGCGTCGTCGCCCGGCATCGATCCTGACATGCCGCGGCCTCCGGTCTTCGACGGTTGTCTGGACTGCCTGTCGCTCGATCGGCTGTTCTTTCCGGGGTCGTTTTTCGGAAGGCCCATGGCTTCGGCCTGCAATTCGGCGCGTTTCTCCATTTCATCCGCCGCATCGCCCGCCGCCTGCGCGCGCGCCGATTGCTCGTTCCGCGACGGCTGTTCGGAAGCGTCTTCCTGAGACGGCCGTTCGGAGGATTCGGGTTCGGCGTCGCCGTCCGTGGAATCGGCCTGCGCCGGTTCTGGTTCCGACTCAAGGAAGCGTTCGAACGCTTCGGCGGCGTTCCGCTGCGCATCAAGCGCATCGCGCTGCGCTTCCGCCGCTTCGGCGATGTTCCGCCGGTGCATGCCGTCGTTCCACGCCTGATTGGCCTCATCGCGCGCCTTCCGTTGCGCTTCCGTCGCGTTTTCCTGCGCTTTCCGCGCCGCGCCTTCCGGGGTGGATTCGTGCGCGCGTTCGGCCGCGCGTTCTGCCTGTTCGGCGGCGGATCGGGCGTTCCTGTCCGCCTGTTCGGCGGCTTCCTGCGGCCGACGATCGGAAGAATCGCCGGACTTTGCGGCTTCCTGCCGCGCTTCGTTGGCGGCCCGCTGGGCCTGCGCCGCGGCTTCCTGAGCTTCTTTCGCCGCCTGTTGCGCCGCGAGCGCGACCTCCGGAGGCATCGTTTCGCGCGCCTTTCTGGCGTCGCTCTGGGCCCGGTTCGCCGCTTGCTGCGCTTCGTTGGCCGCCCGCTGCGCATCCTGCGCCGCTGACCGTCCGGGCAGGTTTTCCTCAGCGTTGGACTTCATCGCCTCGTCGGCCGCTTTCTGAGCGGCTTCGGCCTTGCGCTGGGCTTCGGCCGCGGCCTGTTGCGCCTTCCGCGTGTTGCCCGCTGACATCTCGTCCGTCGCCGCGCGTTGCGCGGTCTGCGCTTTCCGCTGGGCTTCGGCGGCTTCGGCCTGAGCGGCTTCGGCCCGACGCTGGGCTTCGGCCGCCGTTTCCTGCGCCTGACGCGCGTCCGGCGACTGCGCATCGGCCGCCTCTTCGGCCGCCCGCTGGGTTTCGTTCGCCCGTTTCTGGGCCTCGGACGCCGTCCGCTGCGCCTCCGACGCTTCCTTTTGCGCTTCCATGGCGGCGTTCTGCGCGAGTCTGGCTTCCGGCGATTGCGCTTCCATCGCTTCGACGGCGTTCCGCTGCGCGGTCTCGGCCTTGCGCTGGGCTTCGGCCGCTTTTTCCTGCGCTGCGTCGGCCTGACGCTGGGCTTCGGCGGCCTGTTGCCGGGCTTCCTGCGGATTCCGGCCGTCCTCCTCGGCGGCATTCCGTTGCGCGGCTTCGGCCTTGCGCTGCGCCTCGGCGGCTTCGCGCTGTGCTTCCGAAGCTTCTTTCTGCGCCCGCTCGGCGGCGTCCTGCGCCCGCACGGCTTCTTCCGGGCGCGGTTGCGCGCTTTCGTCGCCTGGTTCATTCCGTGCGGCTTCGGCCTTTTGGCGGGCTTCGTCGGCCTTCGCCTGCGCG